>JBEKQE010000044.1:0-30332 GCA_049520035.1 Syntrophobacteraceae bacterium
CCAAGGTTGATTCGAAAGTGCTGATCGTTGAAATTTTCAGCATGTACTGCCCCCATTGCCAGAAGGAAGCACCAAATGTTAATGCGCTCTACGAAGCAATTACAGCCAAGCCGGGGCTAAAATCGCGCATCAAAATGCTTGGGATCGGCGCAGGAAATTCATCATTCGAGGTAGACGCGTTCAAGGACCACTTCAAGATAGAGTTTCCGCTCACTACCGACGAGGCTCTGACCGTTTGCACGCAACTGGGCGTGACAGGAACTCCTCATTTCTTTGTGCTTTGGAAGAAACCCGGCGGCTGGAAGGTCGTGTATTCGAAGGCGGGGACCATCGGAGACCCCAAGGCTTTTCTGGAACTGGTACGCGCCAGGACCGGCATGGGCCATGGTAAATAGCCGCTTATAATTGAAAGGATATATCGGATGAGCAAAATATATGTAACTTTCTCAACTTTTTTCTTTGCGCTCATTTTGTGCGCTACAGCTTTTGCCGTATCTGAACAGTACCAGGGAAGGATATACCAGCCTGGTAAACTTAAGGCTATTGACAGCGAGTCAGTCCTGAAAGTGGGGGACAAGGCGCCTGATTTCACGTTGCCATCCCTTTCAGGTGGGCCTGTTTCACTTAGCTCTTTCGCCGGAAAGAAAAATGTCGTGATATCCTTTGTGCCCGCCGCGTGGACCCCCGTCTGCTCGGAGCAGTGGCCCGGGTACAATTTATTGCGGGCCTCTTTCGAAGCAAGAAACACTGTAATGCTCGGGATTACGGCGGACAATATTCCGACTCTTTTTGCCTGGACCACTAATATGGGAGGAGTCTGGTTTCCGGTGCTCTCTGATTTCTGGCCCCACGGCGAAGTAGCCCGCAAATACGGAGTGCTCCGTTCAAACGGCGTTTCCGAACGTGCACTTTTTGTAATCGACCGGAAGGGCATAATCAGGTACATCGACGTCCACGACATAAACGAGCGGCCGAAAATGGAAACGCTCATGTCTGAACTTGATAGACTGAATAAGTGACTATGAAAAGCATTTTAGCCCTATACGGAAGTCCCCGAAAAGGCGGCAACACTTCAGTCTTGCTCGAACGGGCCGTCAGAGGCGCACTGGAGGGCGGGGCTTCGGTAGAGGAGATATTCCTGCGGGACCTGTCGATCTCCCCCTGCCTTGAGATCTATGCGTGCAGGAAAACGGGCCGCTGCGGTATCCGGGATGATTTCGATCCACTACGCGATAAGCTGCTTTCATGTGATGCGCTTATGCTTGCATCGCCGATTTTCTTCTACAGCGTAAGCGCCCATACCAAAATTTTCATGGACCGCTGCCAGGAGTTCTGGGCAAAGAAGTATCTGATCGACCAAGCCCCTTTCGGCCTGCGCACGCCAACCCGGAAAGCTTTGTTCCTCTCTGCCGGCGCAACCCGCGGAAATAAGCTGTTTGAGGGGGTCCTGCTGTCAATGAGATATTTTCTGGACACGCTGGATATGGAACTATGGGAAAGCCTTCTCTACCGGGGGCTGGATGGGCCGTCTGATGTCCTGGAGCATCCCGAATACATGGATGAGGCCTACAGGACGGGGAAAGAACTGGCGGGGGCGATCTGATACCCCGAGTGAGAGGGGTCAGCCATTGAAAATGGAAATTGGCAAGAAAGTGGAAGAGGGATTCTTTGCCCGGGGTCGTTGGTCGGGGTCGCGTTGGTCGGGGTCGGGCCTGATCGGGCCAAGCTAATATTTTGATAATTCAAGATTAATTTTAAAACCCCAGCCGTTTTAGACGCGTAAAGGGCCATTTCGGGCTTAGAATTCATTGTTGTAAGAAGCTGGGAACGGCTACACGGCCGTAATTTCCCTTTCTTCCCCTTCGCGTGCTTCGCGCCTCTCCTTGACCCGTCCACGATCGGTGAAACTGCGTATTTCAGATAAGAGGGATTGAGGGATTGAGGCATTTGGGGATTGAGGGATTGAGGGATTGAGGGATTTAGGGATTGAGGGATTTAGGGATTGAGGGATTTAGGGATTTGGTTTCTCACTGCTCTCCGCTTCACTCCTCACTCTTCACTGCTCCTCGCTCCAATCTCTCTCGAAACAACATTTCCCTTTCTTCCTCTTCGCGTACTTCGCGTCTTCGCAAGATGGGTCCTGGGTCGGGGTCGGGCCGAAAGTGCCGAAATAAACGCGGTCATCCTCTCCTGCGTTATGCTCCGCTATCTTTGCGATCTCCCTCTTTTGACAACTTTCTCGCCCTCTTGGCAAGCATTCCACGTACGGTTGGGATTAGATCATTAGGTATCTCTATGAATGTCTGTGATGAATCATCCCATGCCGCTTCGTCTTCTGCAACCGCCTCTTCCCCTGATTGGCTCTCATAATGAGAGAGAACTCTTTTTACCCTGTCTTCGTCCCAGCCACTGGGAAATCTGCTCTTTTTCATGTTCTTTGCCTTCCTCGACGTCTGCGCCTATATGCTTTAAGTGGCCTGTAAATGTGAGGTAAACTTGTTTCCGGGTCAATGTAGAAGCGAATCTTCATCACTTGCACTCTGACATTCCGTCATTGTCAACACCAACTACTGAACCATACTTGTGGGGTAAGGGATTGCCAATGGCCGAGACAGGGTAGTGACATTAGGCTGTAGGGGTCGGACTTTATCGGGTCAGGTTAATATTCTCATAAATCAAGATTAATTAATCATGGGTAATCGCGGAATTGAGGAATTGGGGAATTGGGAATTGAGGAATTGGGGAATTGGGAATTGAGGAATTGAGGAATTGGGGGATTGAGGGATTTGGTTTCTCATTGCTCACTGCTCCTTGCTTCCCGCTTCCGTCCTCTGTCCTCCGTCTTCTGTCCTCCGTCTTCCGTCCTCCGTCTTCTGTCCTCCGTTTTCTGTACTCCGTCCTCTGTCCTCCGTCCTCCGTCCAATCTCTCTCGAAACAG
Source organism: Syntrophobacteraceae bacterium (assembly GCA_049520035.1). GTDB lineage: Bacteria > Desulfobacterota > Syntrophobacteria > Syntrophobacterales > Syntrophobacteraceae > SbD1. Next base: position 2,939 of record JBEKQE010000044.1, read on the forward strand.
CGCGGAACCGAGTCTTTCTCTATTGGAATCGAACAGCCGGCTGTTTGCCCTGCGCGCCTCTTTTGCTTCCGCAGCGAAACATTCCAGTATGCGCAGGTCCCCGGCTTCAAGCTCGCCCGCCCTCTGCTTTTGGTCCGCCTCGGAGAGCAGGGCAAGAAGCCCGAAAGTATAAAGAGAAAGGGTCGTGATGCGGCGAAGCAGAAATTCCCTGTTTGCCGTTCGGCCCCGGGCAATACTCCTGCCGTAGAGCAGCAGCCCGCTCAGAAGGAGGATTCTGGCGGCTTTGGCGCTTTTTTTCGCCTCGCGAAGCGTCTTTCGCATCACCCTGTTGTCAAAGGCGACGGGCCATTTGCCCCCTTTTACGAGAAGCTTCAACAGCTCGAAGGCAAGACCAAGGGGCGAGCGGCCCGATTCCTTGAGCCTTTTTTTGATCTGGCGCATGCCCAAAAGCGCCGGGTAAATCGAGTGCAGCTCGGTAGTGCCCTCGAAAACCGTCGCCGCCCGGAAATCACGCATCCGCTTCTCGTAGGGCAGGGTTTTCAGGTATCCCGCCCCGCCGGCCACCTGAAGAGCGTCATAGACGGCGTCCCATGCGAGCGTGGTGCCGAAGAGCTTGCAGTGAGAAGTTTCGATGGCAGCGCGAGAAAACGGCCCGCCCTGGAGAATTCCGGCAGCCAGACGGTTCATTGCCGAACTGACCGCCGCGCCAACCTCAGCACGCACGATCTTTTCCTGGACGAGCTGAAAGCTCAGGATCGGCGCCTGAAATTGAATTCTCGAAGAAGCCCTTTGCAGCATGTCCCTTACCGAGACGCTCATCAGGGCCGTCGAAGCGGCCCCCAGACCCAGTCGGCCGTAACTTAGCACTGCCATGGCTATTTTGAAGCCTTCGCCATTCCCGCCTATGAGGTTCTCTTTCGGAACGCGTACGTTATCGAACTGGATGGCGGCGGTGGAACTGGCCCTGAGACCCATTTTGGGCATTTCTTTTCCAACCCGCACACCCTCCCACCCGGTCTCGACGATAAATGCCCCCATGAACCCCGGCCGCTTCGGGTCGAGCTGCGCAAAAACCGTCATGCCGCCCGCATAATTGGCGTTTGTAATGTAGGTTTTCTGACCGTTCAGCAAATAATGGGTATCATCCCGGCTTGCCAGGGCGGTCGTTTCGATGTGCTGAGCGTCCGATCCAACGTGAGGTTCGGTCAGAGCGAAGGCAAAAATCATCTCTCCGGATGCCGCCGGGGTCAGGTATTTACGTCTCTGCTCTTCGGTCCCGAAAAGCTGGATTGCTTTTATTCCAATTGAAAGGTGTGCGAGAAATGTGAAAGCAATCGACATGTCGAGTTTGACCATCTCATCGACCACTCTCAAATATTCATGCAGGTTAAGACCCTGGCCACGATACTCCGTTTCGATACTCAGGCCGAAAAATCCGCTGCTCCCCATTTTCCGCAGGAGATCTTCGGGTAGAGCGCCGTCAGCTTCGAGCTTACAGGGTGGGTAATCTCTCAAAAGGTCCCCGAAGCGCTTGACAATCATGCCCACCTTCGCCTCGTCCACCCTGGGAGGGTTAACGCGGATAAGTTCGAGATCTAACTCGCCACTGTAGATTTTCTCCATCAACATGGTGTCCCTCTCACACAGCTATCTTTACCACGAAGAATACGAAGTCAAGTTGCTTGATGCCTTTGTTACGTCTTCGCGTTTTCGCCAGACCTTTTGTAAGCGTGCACCGCAGAGACCCTTTAAGCTCTGAGTGGAAAACTCCACCCCCAGCAAACTGGCACTCGACTCATTTAATTGCTGACAAAAACCTTGTTACCCACCCTCCGCATGCTTATCTTAGGTGAAATTCCGGCCCTCAGAGCATTAAGCGCCTTCGAATCGGTGTCAATCCCCTGGGGGCCGGTTGTTAAGTATATCGAGCTTTATCCCTGCAAAGGAGGGACACAAATGGCTAAAGCAGTAGGAATCGATCTGGGCACTACCAATTCTGTGGTGGCAATCTGGGAAGAAGGTAAAGCCACAGTTATTCTGAATTCCGAGGGATCGCGCCTGACCCCATCGGTGGTAGGCTACACGGAAGACGGCCAGCGGCTTGTCGGCCAGATCGCCAGGCGTCAGGCGATACTCAATCCGGCTGCCACCATCTATTCTGCAAAGCGGTTCGTAGGCCGTAAGTGGGGCGAAGTGGACGAAGAGTCCAAAATGGTGTCCTACAAGGTCGTGAGGGGGCCAAATGACGCAGTCCGCTTCGAAATTCGCGGCAAGCTCGTCTCGCCCGAAGAAGTCTCTGCCCAGGTGCTGCGAAAACTGGTGGATGATGCTTCCAAGTATCTTGGAGAGAAAATAAAGGAAGCGGTCATAACCTGCCCCGCCTATTTCAACGATGCCCAGCGCCAGGCGACGAAGAACGCCGGAGAGATTGCGGGCCTTAAGGTGCTTCGGGTCATCAACGAACCGACTGCGGCGGCGCTGGCATATGGGCTTGAAAAAAAGAAGAGTGAGACCATTATGGTTTTCGACCTGGGTGGCGGCACCTTCGATGTATCCATCCTGGATGTCGGAGACGGAGTGGCTGAAGTCCGATCCACATCGGGTGATACGCACCTTGGAGGCGACGATTTTGACAAGCGGATCGTAGACTATATTGCGGACGAGTTCCGCAAAGAACATGGGATAGATCTGCGAAATGACCGCCAGGCGCTTCAGCGGCTCTACGAGGCGGCGGAAAAGGCGAAGATCGAACTCTCAAGCACTTCCGAGACTCAAGTTAATCTACCCTTTATTACCGCTGACGCGACCGGACCGAAGCATCTCGTCCAGAAGTTGACGCGCGCAAAATTCGAGGATTTGACTCACGACCTCGTACAGCGCTGCATGGGACCTGTGCAACAAGCCCTTTCCGACGCGCGCCTCGGCTCAAAGGACCTCGATGAGGTGATCCTGGTCGGAGGATCGACTCGCATTCCAGCCGTACAGGAACTGGTCAAGAAGCTTACGGGCGGCAAAGAACCGAACATGAGCGTAAACCCCGATGAAGTGGTGGCCGTTGGCGCCGCAGTGCAGGCAGCGGTGCTGAAGGGCGAGGTCGAAGACGTGGTTCTTCTCGACGTCACCCCGCTTTCGGTTGGTGTCGAAACGCTCGGTGGGGTCATGACCAGGCTGATCGACAGAAACACGACAATACCGGCGAGGCGCGAAGAAATCTTCTCGACCGCCGAAGACAATCAAACCGCAGTCGATATCGTGGTGCTCCAGGGAGAGCGTGAGATGGCCAAAGACAACCGGGTGCTTGGAAGGTTCCGTCTCGAGGGAATCGGCCCGGGGCCCAGGGGAATGCCGCAGATCAAGGTAACGTTCGACATTGACGCAAACGGAATCCTAAGCGTCAGCGCGCGTGATGAGGAAACCGGAAAAGAGCAGGCCATTACGATTTCCGAGTCCACCAACCTCTCAAAACAGGACGTTGAGAAAATGGTCGGGGACGCTCAGGCTCACGCCGCCGAAGACAAGCGCCGCCGCGAAACGATCGAGGCGCGCAACATCGCGGACACTCAGGCTTACCAGCTTGAGCGCACCCTGCGCGATCTGGGCGATAAGGTTGCGGTAAATGAAAAAGCCCGGTCCGAAGCTCTGATCGAGGAGACCAGAAAGGCCGTTCAGGATGAGAGCACGGCCAGGGAGCGCTTCCAGCAGCTTGCAAGCGATCTCCAGCAGGCCTCTCAGATGATCGCATCCTCTGCCTATCGGCAGACCGGAGCAGGCGCCGGCCATGAGGCCGGGGCGGGGCAGGGGACTGATTACAGAGGGCAACACGGACCACCCCCACGCGGCGGCGAGGACGTAGTTGACGCTGAGTTCACCGAGCATTGAGCAAGCGTAAAACGGGAAGCGGGAAGCTTTTGCTCCCTGCTTCCTGCTCCCTGCTCCTTGCTCCGTGCTTTTTACTCCTTAGGGACATGACAATACCTTATGGCTGTTACATACAGGGACTACTACGAGATACTCGGAATTAAAAGGAGCGCCGGCCAGGACGAAGTGCAGCGGGCATACCGGAAACTTGCGCGCAAATACCATCCGGACGTCAGCAAGGCTTCCAACGCGGAAGACAAATTCAAGGAAATCAATGAGGCATATGAGGTCTTGAAGGACCCCGAGAAGAGGAAAATGTACGATCAGTTGGGGCCGAACTGGAGATCGGGACAGGACTTCAGACCCCCCCCCGGATGGGAGACCCAGTACGATTTCGGCAGGGGCGGCGCCCACCATGCGGAGTCCCAGTGGGGCGGGGCCGGTGGGTTCAGCGATTTCTTCGAATCACTGTTTGGCGGCACGGGTTTCAGACAGGCCCGCGGCGGCGGCGCGCCGGGAGGCGCCGGGCATGGAGCGGTTTGGCGCCAGGCCGGCGCCGACCACGACACTACGATTCGAATCTCCCTTGAAGAAGCCTTTCACGGCGGGACCAAGCCTATTGTCCTCCAGAGCCAGTTGATAAATCCCAATGGCCAACTGGAGGTTCAGGAAAGACGCTACGACGTAAAAATCCCGCCCGGCATTCTGCCCGGCCAAAGGATTCGCCTCACCGGCCAGGGCGGAGAGGGGACAGGCGGCGGTCCCAAGGGCGATCTGTACTTAAAAGTGGAAATTGAACCGCAGCCGGTTTTTACGCTCAAGGGACGCGACCTCCACATGGAGGCGCCGGTTTCACCCTGGGAAGCCGTGCTGGGCTCTGAAGTGCGGCTGTCCACACTCACCGGCAACATAGACCTGAAAATTCCTCCCGGCACACAGAGCGGGCAGAAACTGCGGCTGCGAGGCAAAGGAATGCCAAACCCCAAAGGGGCGGCCGGCGATCTATACGTGACAGTGGTCGTGAAAGTCCCGACCCATCCTTCCGGAAAGGAACGGGAACTGTTTGAAGAGTTGAGAAAAAGCTCCGGTTTTAACCCGAGAGGGTAGCCGGGGCAGGAGCTGCGATGGCTGAGACAAGATTTTTCATGCTGCAGGTGAAAACAGATAGTGAGTTTTCCTCCAGATACACTCTTACAGAGGTCGCATACCGGGCAGGACTGCACCCTGAGCTGATCGACAGATTCATCCGCCTGGGTCTCATCGAGTTTAGCGAGCGGACTGATGATGGAGAGCTGCTCTTCGATTCGGAAGTGATCCCGCTTATCAGGCGAATTCTAAGGCTTCGCAACCAACTCGGAGTAAATTATGCAGGGGTCGGGGTGATCCTGGAGCTTATGTCCAGGTTGGAAGCCCTGGAAGCCCGGATTCGCGAACTGGAAGGCGCCGCTCGGTAGAGAGCGGGAAGCGGGAAGCTGAAGAGTTCTTAGTTACCGGTTGTCAGTTTTTAGTAACCCAAAACTCAATACTCTTCTAAATGGTCAGCAGGTTCCGGCGCGCGGACGTGTCCATTCCGGTCAATATTGCCGAGGGGTTTCGAAAATACACGGGGGCTGATAAGGCGCGTTTCCTTAACACTGCCGAAGGATCACTGGAGGAATGCGGGTATTCTTGCATCTTGGCCCAGTATCCGGAGTACGGCAATACAATCAATCTTCAGGAAGCGTTGGATGGGATCTCAGGGCAACCGGCAGCCCATATTCACCGGCTTCGTGGGTCTTGATTCCCGCTACCCGCTTCTTGCTTCTCGCTTTGGGGAGAATTTTCATGGATCTCAACAAATTTACGATCAAGTCTCAGGAGGCCATGCAGGCCGCCGAAACCAAGGCAATCCGCTTCGGCCATATGGAGGTCGATGGCGAGCATCTTCTGCTGGCCATGCTCGAACAGCCTGACGGGCTTGCCTCGAGGCTTTTCCAGAAAATGGACATACCCGTGGATAGAATGCGGGAACGGCTCGAACAGGAGCTGAACAGAAAGCCGCGCGTCAGCGGTCCGGGGGTCGAACCGGGCAAAATACTCATAACCAACCGCTTGAACAGGCTGCTTACCGATGCGCAGGAGCAGGCCCAAAGGCTCAAAGATGAATATGTCTCGGCCGAGCACATCCTGCTCGCTTTTTTGCAGGAGGGAACGAGCAGCCCAACCGGCAAGGTGCTCCAGGAATTCGGCGTCACAAGGGATTCGCTTCTAAAGACGCTTACTTCGATTCGCGGAAGCCAACGGGTAACCAGCGCCAGCCCGGAATCGGCCTATGAGGCCCTTCAGAAATACGGGCGCGATCTTGTGGAGGAGGCGCGAAACCAAAAACTTGACCCGGTTATCGGCCGGGATTCTGAAATACGGCGGGTTATCCGCATTCTCAGCCGGAAGACCAAGAACAATCCGGTCCTCATCGGTGAGCCGGGCGTCGGCAAGACGGCCATAGTGGAGGGTCTGGCTCATCGGATCGTAAGGGGAGACGTTCCGGAAGGTCTCAAAGACAAGACCATTTTCTCACTGGATATGGGGTCCCTGGTCGCCGGGGCCAAGTTCCGAGGAGAATTCGAAGAGAGGCTCAAAGCGGTCCTGAACGAGATAAAAGAAGCCCAGGGCAGGATTTTGCTCTTCATCGACGAGTTGCACACCATAGTGGGCGCAGGGCGCGCCGAAGGTTCGATAGACGCCGGCAACATGCTCAAACCCATGCTTGCCAGAGGCGAACTGCATTGTATAGGGGCGACCACCCTCGATGAATACCGCAAGAACATCGAAAAGGACGCGGCCCTGGAGCGGCGTTTTCAACCGGTGCTGGTCGACCAGCCTTCGGTCGAGGACACGATCTCGATCCTGCGCGGCCTCAAGGAACGTTTCGAGGTTCACCATGGCGTCAAAATCCAGGACAGCGCTCTGGTGGCCGCATCGGTGCTCTCCAACCGCTACATAACCGAACGTTTTTTGCCTGACAAGGCAATCGACCTGGTCGATGAAGCCTGCGCAATGATCAGGACGGAAATCGATTCGATGCCTTCCGAACTCGACGAAGTGGACAGGCGGGCGCGGCAGCTTGAAATAGAAGAGGTCGCCCTGGCCAAAGAACTCGACAGGGCCAGCCGGGATAGGCTTCAGACACTGAGAAAGGAGTTGGCCGAACTCCGAGCGAAGACCGATTCGATGAAAGCCCAGTGGGAGGCCGAAAAAGAGTCGATCAAAAAAGTTCAGGCGATTAGAGGTGATATCGAGAAGGTCCGTCACGAAATCGAAGCGTCTGAACGCGAATACAATCTCGAGAGAACGGCCAAACTGAAATACGGAGATCTCCCGGGCCTCGAGAAAAAGCTGCGCGAAGAGGAAGATCGGCTTTCAAACAGGCAGCAGGGCTCTCAGCTCCTTCGCGAGATGGTTACCGAGGAGGAAATAGCCGACATTGTATCGCGCTGGACCGGAATCCCGGTGACCAGGCTCGTTGAAGGAGAGCGGGATAAGTTGCTCAGGCTCGATGAAGTGCTTCACAAGCGCGTCATCGGGCAGGATGAGGCTGTACAACTGGTGGCTGATGCGGTCATACGCGCTCGTTCGGGAATAAAGGACCCGAGGCGGCCGATCGGGTCTTTCATCTTCCTTGGTCCGACCGGCGTCGGGAAAACGGAGCTTGCAAAAACTCTCGCGGAAGCTCTCTTCGATACCGAGGAGAACCTGATCCGGATCGATATGAGCGAATACCAGGAGCGCCATACCGTTTCCCGCCTGATTGGAGCGCCCCCTGGATACGTCGGATACGAGGAAGGGGGTCAATTGACCGAAGCCGTCCGCAGGAAGCCTTATTCGGTCATTCTTTTCGATGAAATAGAAAAGGCCCACAGGGACGTTTTCAACACTTTGCTCCAGATCCTGGACGACGGCCGCCTGACTGACTCTCAGGGCCGAACGGTTGACTTCAAAAACACGGTAATAATTATGACCAGCAATATCGGTTCGGAATACCTGCTGGAGGGTGTGACCAAAGACGGGCAACTCCGGGAAACCGCAAGGACGAGTGTAATGAGCGCCCTGAGACGGCATTTCATGCCTGAGTTTCTCAACCGGGTCGATGAGATCATCCTGTTTAAGCCGCTTACGATAGACGAGATAAAGCAGATAATCGACCTGCTCGCTGAAGACCTGAACCGGAGGCTCGAAGCCAGGCGCCTCACTCTTCGCCTGACCGGCGAGGCGCGCGAGTTTATCGCCAGGGCAGGTTACGATCCCGTTTACGGGGCAAGACCTTTGAAGAGGTACATGCAGCGGGAAGTCGAAACCAGAATCGGCCGTGCCATAATAGCCGGGACAATCCTCGACGGGTCCGTTATAACCGTCGGCGTTCGGGATAACGACCTGGCCGTGACCCATACCAGCGAAACTGAAGAAGGGATTGAGGGATTGAGGGATTGAGGGATTGAGGGATTAAATGCCTCAATTCCTCAATATAGAATATGATTCCCATCTCTAAAGCGGTGCGCCCGTAGCAGCGCTTTAATATATAGGAGAGCTGTACGTAATAGATTTTTTCTATGAGTAACCCTAGTTTGTTGCAATTTAGCGCAGGTCAAGCCTAACTGTTTCATACTTCGAACGTAGTAAATTGATGAAGTTCTTCCCCTTGGCCACTTCGCGCAAATCATTTTCATTTATAACAACGATTACCATGCCCCGATCTTGGAAAACCTTGATCAATTCACGATCAGCATATTTTGCTGTACCTTGACCAGATATCCCTTTCTTTGAAAACAGTATGCCAAATTTTGATTTAACAGAATCCAGTACACGACAAAATTTAGCGATGGTAGTGAAATCAGCTGGTTTAGCCCAATCCTTACATTCACATACAAAATATCTTCCAAATTCAGAACGAAAGTCTACATCGAAGCCTTCCATTGAGCAAATCACATCATAATCTGTTGATTCGGTCTTCTGTCTCCTATATGTCCGGCAGCCAGGCATGCAGGACAACAGATACTCCGCTTCGCTTTCAGCTCGTCTCCTGTGCATCCAAAAGTTGATTATATAGTGACATGTAGATTGATATGGCCTCATGGAATCGTTCCTGGGATTTATAGAAATTGCCGATCATTTCCCAACATCGGAGGGCTTCATCGTCTCTCTCGAAGCCGTCAGCCGGGAAAACAGCGGGTAATTCCTGCAAGAAACCAGCAGCGCCTTCCGGTTTTGTCAAGAGCGGCAAAAGGGTTGGAATGCGTTTTTCTAACAAGCTCCAAGTGTCAGCCCCCACTACTTTAATAAACTGTTCTTTTTCTTCATTGAACTCCATCGGGTCGACCCTGTGTGAAATGCGAGCACAGCCTCCGTCATGCCCACTGTTCTAATTTATTAATCTATTTCGCGGTGATCTAAGCAAATAAACGCCATTTTAGCATAAAAGCTGGTGATAAACAGGATAACTATCCGACCATCCAGAATTCCCCCTGTCTACGGGTTAAATGGGATACTCAACATAGCTTGCCAATCCAGGAAATCCAAAGAACGGACCACGCATAACGCGTTATGATCTTAATATTTGAATTCCCCTGAACCGGCAACATGTGCGATGAGATCGGAACCTGGGTGTGAATCGCATAAGATCGAGTTGAAGCGATAACATTTTACAACCTACGGCGTCATGAAGTTGAGGGTGGCTTTGTCTACTTCTCTGTCCATGTCTCCCCAATCGTAACTTCCACTTCACACTCAAAAGATAGCCGATGAGGCCGGTTTTGGCAGTTTCAGGGCACACCCTATTGGCTTCCACTCTGTTGCTAAACGTTGCGCCTCGGCGATCTCGAAAGGGGTCATTATTTTGGCAACATTGCCTCTTTCTTTTTCAGCTTGAGAATGAACCCGCGCCGGCGTCAGATTAAACCACGTATTTGTTTGCACAAAGTCCTGCGGCACGCCTTCGCCATTTTGATACATCATTCCCAGATTATGTTGCGCGTTGGCCTTTCTCTGCTCTGCCACCTTCCGGAGCCATTTCAACGCTTCGACACAGTTCCGCTTTATAGAATGTCACGTCGCTCTCAAAACGCCGGCCCCGCCAGATTTCGCCTGCAAATGAGTATGGAAATGAATTTTGGGCGCCCACGCCCTCACGGCAAACAAACCATGTTGCAATAACCCCTGCTTATTCGAATAAGGTTCGGAGCGAAATATACTTTTCGAGTGTCAAGTCCAGATTTGTTGGAATGTTAATTGCATATCCCACGGCGGCTGGGTCCAACCGATGTGATAAGCTTTATCGGTCTTGCCGCAGGGGATTGCAGCATTGCAATTCATATATCTGAAGGAGTAATCGAATGAAAGCTGGGGGACGTCAAACGAGGCGCTTGGGCATGTTCCGCATAGCCCTGCAGGCAATGGCTTTGCTGATTATCCTTCCCGCATTGGTGGTCTTTTATCTTTTCAAGGAGAACTTAGACTGGCAAAAAACCGAGGTCCTGATTTGCCTGTTTGTGGCCGCCTGCCTCGGTTACTTTCTTCTTTGGCGGATTTTGTGGGGTATGAAAAATCTCTTGCGCGACCTCGAAAAAGTGTCAACAGGTAAAACCGTCAATATCACCACAGCGGGAGAAGTTTCGCAATTTCAGGAAATGGCTTCCATCATAAACGCCCTTAACCTTCTGACCGAGGACTTTCGGGAAAATGCCGCTCAACTTGAGAAGCTGATTCAACAGTTCGCCACACTTACAGAAATTACAGAGATCACTGCTCATGTCCCCGACATAGCGGAACTGCTGCGACTGGTGCTGAGGAAGGCAATGGCCTCTACGCATGCGCGCATCGGCTCGATTGCACTGTTACGCGAGGAAGGAACCGGGCTCGATATGGTTGCATTCGAAGGATGGACCCCTGTGTCAAGGGAGCCGGTAGAGTCGGTGGACTCCATGTGCATCAAAGTAATCGAGACAGGGAAACCCATGCTGGTAGAAGACATCGAGCAGTGCCCCCTCACGATGCGTCCTAACAATTGGGGCCGTTATTCGACAAAATCTTTTCTGATTATGCCACTGCGAACAAAGATGGCAACCATCGGTGTGCTGTCGTTGAGTGATAAGGCCACCGGGGGAGCATTTCACGGCCAGGACCAGCAATTTTTGGCAGTTCTCCTTGGCCAGATGGGCTATGCGGTAGAGAATTCGAGGTTGCTCAAACAAGCTCGCGATGCAGCCAGCAACCTGAGTAAGATCGTTAAGATCCAGGAATCACAACTTCAGGAAGCTCAATTAAAGGTCCATCAGAGCGAGAAACTTGCTGCCCTTGGGCAACTTGCGGGAGGTGTCGCCCACGATTTCAACAATCTTCTTCAGGCTATCCTCGGTTACGCGATCCTGTCCATGTCAGGGTTCCAGGACGACCGCACGCTTACACACAATCTCGACCAGATTCGAACTGCGGCCGAAAAAGGGGCTCGTCTCGTTTCCCAATTGCTGGCCTTCGGCCGCCGGCAAATACTCAAAGCGAGGAAGCTAGATCTAAACCGCGTCATAGAAGATCTGCTGGAAATGCTCGAACGCGTCATAGGCGAGCATATGAGCCTTCAGGTCATCTCAAATAGCTGCGGCTTTGTTCGAGCTGACCCTCAGCAGATCGAGCAGGTTTTGATGAATCTTTGCGTCAATTCTCGCGATGCAATGCCCAATGGAGGCGCCATAGTAATTGAAACGAAAGATCTGGAGGTTGGCCCCTCGGGACATGATCAATTTCCGGGTGTAGCCCCCGGACGTTTCGTTGTCATAAGTGTGAAAGACCATGGTTGTGGCATGGACAAAGATACGCTTAGGCACATTTTCGAACCCTTTTTCACCACAAAAGAGGTGGGTAAAGGAACCGGCCTTGGGCTGTCCACCGTCTACGGCATCGTCAGTCAACATAATGGCTATGTGGACGTGAAAAGCGAACCCGGTAGAGGATCTGAATTCAGTATCCTGTTGCCGATGTGTGACGAGGTCCGCGCTGAAACTCTCGTGGACAAGGGTGCCGAAAAAGGGGAGAACAGATTATCACATGGGCTCGAAACGGTGCTTATTGCCGAAGACGAGGCCATAATCCGGGACCTGTCGGCCGAGATCCTTCGGAATGCAGGTTATGAAGTCATCACATCAGTGGACGGCGAAGAAGCCATCGAATTATTTGAGTGCCATACCGATGGGATATCGTTGCTTCTTGTCGACGCCATCATGCCAAAGAAAAACGGTCGGGAGGTGTACGAACATGTGCGGTCGATAAAACCAAAATTGCCTGTACTGTTGTTCACCGGATATAGCACTTCGGATCTTTTCGATCGTCCGGTTGATGACGGTAACTTAAAAATCATCCATAAACCTGTCAGTCCCGTGCACCTTCTTGATGAAGTACGTGATGCTATTGACGCTAGCAAATGATAGCCAAGGAGTAGGGTCAAGATAAGTGGTTGATCTTAACGGGCACATGTCCCATAGAGAGGCATTCCCAGAACTTATAGCGTCGTTTTTGCCGCCAAAACTGCCAACGTGAACGGGCCGGGATTCCCCGACGCAAGAGTTTCCAAACAAGTGTCGAATGCACCTTGTGTAACTTGCGGTTTTCCATTTACCCATCCAGCCCCCTAAAACGAATTTAGGCGTAAGGTCCTTGCAAGGATATTCTGGTGTAGGGTGCGCATCTTTCCGTGAAACATGCAGATCGGAAGGATATCCAGAGGCTGAAGAGCTTTCTTTTTTCAGGTTCCTTGCCAAATTGTTGGGTCTGACGGCGAACTCTGTCGCAAAAGATATGATCTGCATGTTTGGGCTTTGAAGAAAAAGAAAGGGAGTCACCACTTTCATCCTGCCGGCCGAACAATCAGGGGCGGGAGGATAGATACTTTTTCTTCAGTTGTGAAGCAGTCTCGTCAAGTTTCCGATCCAGGGTCCATAGTGGGACATCCGTCAAGAGGGCTGAAGCAAGCAAATGCATATCAATGTAGCCCAGACCCTTCCCCATGAGGCTATGAGTTTCTATTAACTCCATCACTTCGTCATGCTCTGCATGGATCGCCATAGGCAATGCCTGGAGAAGAGAAAGTATTTCAGACCGGTTTTTGAGGTTCCCGCACGCAAGTTCTCCTGTGATGAAAGAATGGCCGGCAACATGGCCCTCGTTCAACAGCGTTTCAAGCCCGATGTTCCCATCCCGCAGATGCGCCACCCACACTGAAGTGTCAACAAGAACCATTTTATGCCTTCCCCGTTCTTCTGCGAGGTATCATCTCCAATTGCTTTTCAGTTCCCCCCAATTTGGCGAGCCTCCTGCTGCTTTCCCTCGCTATGAGCGCTTCGAGCCCGAGCCTGACGAGAGAAGTCTTTTCCTTGATGCCGGTCAACGTTGCTGCCTTCTCGATCAATTCATCTTCTATGTTCAGGGTTGTTCTCATGAAACCTCCTGCTCAGAAAATATGCACTATTATGATGTATTAGTATGTATCAATTATATGTATTTGTCAAGAAAGAACAAAAGCGTAAATTTAGTAACATAAATTCGAAATTCGTGCTTTTTCTGGCATGAAATTCCTTCGTGGCCTTTATTGGCTTCGTGTCCGAATTTGGAGCACAGGTGCTTGGGACGGGGAAGGCTGAGGTTGTTTCTCCCCCGGACGCGACGAATTTCTTGCTTGTTTTTTTTATTTACGTTTCTTCGTGACTCTTCGTGTCTCCTTAGTGCTCTTCGTGACCTTTTGCGGTGAAATGACTTTCGCCCTTTGGTTGCGGCCTGAGCCTGCTCACTGTTTACTCTTCTTTTTGCCGCTTTTATTGCCGCTTCTGGTTGCCGTTTCGCAAGGCCAGATCACTGCGGTATAATATCGTCGGATTAAAACGCATTGCGGCAATTTAGGAATTTGATTTCTCCCCGCTCCCCGCTGTTTTATCAGAGGGCGTGTCAGTTAAATCAAGGAGTTGCGCCGGCCCCACCTGTATTTGCCCTGTACAGGGGACAAACTCTGTCGGGCAGGGCAGCAGCTTGCGCTGAGGCTGCCGAAAGGATGGGTTGCGCTGCTCATTGTTGCTCTTTGAAAACTGAAGATATTAAAAATCAATAATATTGACAGTATTTCCGTTTGAGTTATGCTCGGCGCATGAAACCACCCCTGCTGCTGCGTGAGACGCTGTGTGCCGGCTGCGGGCGGCCTGGCTGCGCTCCGGACGGCCGGTCCTCAGGACAGCCCTCCGGTTAATCTTTGTGATGTTCCACTTATTGGAGAAAAATGCGATGAGCGATCGTATCGCGTCTATCAGGCAGGCGGTTGTGGATGGCAAGCACGCCGAGATCGAGACAATGGTTCAGGAGGCCATCGATGACAAGACCGATTTAGACATTCTTATCAATGAAGCGCTGATAGGCGCTATGGACATTGTTGGCAAAAGGTTTGCGGCTGACGAGATATTCGTCCCGGAAATGTTCGCTTCCGCTGTAACCATGAAGAAGGGACTTGCGCTGATAAAGCCTCTGTTGACGGGTAAGGGCACTCAATCGAAAGGCGCCATTTTGATTGGGACTGTCAAAGGCGACATGCACGACATTGGAAAGAACCTTGTCACAATGATGCTGGAAGGGGCAGGATTCAACGTACTGGACCTGGGGGTCGACCTGAGCGTTGAAAAGGTTATTTCGAAAGTGAAAGAACTAAAGCCGGACATTCTGGCTCTTTCCACCCTGCTTACCACCACGATGCCTGAAATGGAAAAGGTTATAAGGGCCCTTGAAAACAGGGGGCTGCGCGACAGTGTCAAGGTCATGGTCGGGGGCGCCCCCGTCGATTCGAAATTTGCCGATAAGATAGGCGCCGACGGCTACGGAAAGGACGCCGGTGAGGCTGTCCAACTGGCGAAAGAATTCCGGCAGTTGAATTGAAGCAAGGACCTGTTCTGCATGGAATACATCTGATATTTACCGGTCGAAGGGATTTATTAGCCATGGAAATCACGAGCGAGATTTTCGAGGTGGGCGGCGGGCATCTTACCTCGCCGGAAGATGCAGCTATATACCTCATAAAATTCGGGCAGGAATGCGCCCTGGTGGATGCTGGTTGCGGCCTGGCGACCGAGAGGCTTTTCGCAAACATCAGGAAATGCGGGGCCGATCCGCAGAGGATAAAATACCTGCTGCTCACGCACTGCCATTACGATCACACCGGCGGCGCAGCCGAATTGAAACGGCGCATCGGACTCGATATCGCCGCACATGAACTGGATGCCTCCTTTGTTGAGGCGGGCGACAACCGCGTGACGGCGGCAAACTGGTACGGAGCAAAGCTAAAGCCTTTCCGGGTGGACAGAAAGTTTGCCGGTTCGGGCGATGAGATCCTGCTCGGCGGCAGGAAAATCGAGGTCATCCACGCACCCGGGCACTCGCCTGGCTCGGTTGTGTACCTAACCGAATCGGACGGACTGAAAGTCCTGTTCGCCCAGGACGTTCACGGCCCGATCGATCCAAGCTTTCTTTCCGACCTCGATGATTACAACGAAAGCCTCAAAATGCTGCTCGCAATCGGGGCGGATATCCTCTGCGAAGGCCACTACGGGGTATATCGGGGCAAAGCCGAGGCGGCAAGGTTCATCCGGCAGTTTATTACTGAGTAACGCACCAGGACAGGAGCTGCTCGATCCGGGCTTCCAGTCTGCCAACCGCGTGCACGATATTATCTCTCAAGGAGGTCGTCTCGCTTTGCAGGCGGGATGAGAAATCTTTGTCCCCTATATTCGAATGGATGGCAGCTGCAACCTATGTTTCCCCTGGCCGTAGGAATTCGTGTAGTCCCGAAACATCTGCATGATTCTCCGGGTATGCTCACCAACACGGCCGTTTCCGATTTGTAGATCGTTTATCTTCACAATTGGTATCACTTCCTTGTTGGAAGCGGTTATAAACACCTCTTCCATGTCGTATACTTCGGAGCTGTCGATGTCCCTGGTTTCCACGCCGTAAAAGTCTTTTGCAAGCTCGATTATGACACTGCGGGTGATACCCGGTAATATGTCTCGATGGGAAGTGACGAGTCTGTTTTTCTTAACGAAGAAAAAATTAGTAGTAGTGCCTTCCAGAATACGGTTATTGCGATCCACGTACACCGCCTCGATGGCTTTCTGCTTCTTCGCTTGTTGTACCGCGTGCACAGCCGATAAATAACATGTGCTCTTGGCAGATGGCAGGAACCTTTCCACATCTACGGTGATTATCTTTGCACCGTCCGTATACCACCTCGGCGGAAGCTCAAGCTTCGGCGTCACCATCACCATCAGAATGCCGCGGCCTTCAGGGTTAAGACCATCGGAACTGATTCCGCCGGTATACACAATACGGACGCCGGATTCCATATGATGGTGGTTTCTCTTGACCGTCTCCTGGACGATCTCACAGATTTCAGAATTCGTGTGGTTGATTTCAAGGCCGATGCATCTTGCCGAGTTCTCGAGCCTCTCTACGTGCTCTTCCAAATGAAAGGGTCGTTTGTTGTATGTGATCAGAAAGTCAAATACCCCGAAACCTCGTAGTACAACAATGTCTTTTGCGCTGATAAACGATCTGTCATCGCTGACAAATTTCCCGTCAATGTAATAGGTATCCATGCCGGTATGATATCCAAGTATCTGGTGTTTCTGTGAGATAACGAATTTGCAACCCGCCCTCATCCATTATTTCGGAAACCGCGCCAGAGGCGGGGAAGAAATCAAAGCGGCCGAGGATATCATGTAATGATAATAAATACATTCTGTTTTGGAGCAAAATACGGCAAATTACTACTGCTCTATCCTTTGGAAATCCACTATTTTCCATTTGGTGGCTCAGAACTCCCGAAAATCGGCCCGATGCGTTCTACGAAATTGGGCGGTCAATTTTTTCGAGAAAACGTCAGCCTGTTCGGAAGCAGGGCGCTTGCCTGCTCTGAAAGGAGGGATCGGAAATATGGCCAGAATTCTGATAGTCGACGACGATAAAACGCTACTGTTAATTATGAGCGAATATTTGAGCGATTATGGTTTTGAATTAGAACTTGCATACAGTGCGGCTCAGGCCCGACATTACCTGGAGCACTCCGCATGCGATGCGATCGTGTCGGATTTCAACATGCCCGGCGAGTCGGGGCTTGATCTCCTGGGCCATGTTTCGTCCCGATATCCGGGATTGCCCTTTATCATGATGACCGGGTGCAGCATGCCCCTGCTAAAAGATGCAGCCATGAAAATGGGCAGCAGCGGATACGTTGTAAAGCCGTTTCGACTTAGAGACTTGCTTAGTACCCTCAAGACGGTTTTGGGTTTCTCAAATCAGGGAGAACAAGCGCTGGCCGCAACTGCATAGCGCCGAACCGGGAAACTAAACCAAACCAACGTATGCAAGGACCCCCCAGGCCGGTTTGCATTCCGTCAATTCCAGCCGCCGCGGCTGCCTCAAAGTCAATCTCCTGGCAATCGCCAAAAACAGATTGCCTCGTATGATAGACTTATATAATACCCTACCGAAAAAAAATAATCACTCTGCGTCGTGCGAGCGCGTAGCGGGCAGGCCGACCGCCGCCATTCTCGACGCTCTCCCTGACCTGTCCATGACCAGAGACGGGGCGTTCGCGGGAGGCCTGGTCCTGATTCCCTTTTGGATAACATCATTATATATTGAAATCATGCCACAGAGCACGATTCTCCCCAATAGTTTCATGTTATCGAGTGCGGCGTCCAAATTTTTCCCGCCCACATTTTCATAGTACAGGAGTTGACTTGACCTTCTGCGTTGATATAATTCAGTGTTCGCGTTGACGTAGCCAATTCATTAGCGCACATCCGCCAACTCCCCGCTCGCTGAGGACCAAGGTTTGTTTTTTCCCTCGTATATTGAGGGGCAGATGGAATTTTGTGCTCGTGGTAATCTACTTTACCCCGGATGAACACCAGTTGGTGGCCCTCCGGAAGTTTCAGCCAATAAAAAAGAGGGAAATAGAATGCGCTCGATGGATTATTTGACGCCGTTTGCGGATGTTGGCCGCCGACTCTGTGACGGGGCTGACAGCAATTGGGTGATGAACCTCATTGCCGGGAAGATATCAGAGACCCTGGGCCTCAAAGGCTGCTTCATCAAAATGAAGAATCCCAAGGGTGATCAAATAGAGCTGCTTGCGAGCTGCGGTTTGACCGAGAGGTTCCTGTTCAGCAAGTCCGGCGATACGCCCGATTGCGCATGCTTCAACCTGCCGGGAAAAACCACCTGCATCCCCAGGCTTCAAGACTTTGAGATCACAGGTGAAAGAGAACTCATGATGATCGAAGGCATTGAAGCCTTCGCCGTGCTGCCTGTCGAAGTGGAGCAGGAGGTCATTGCCATGGTGGCGCTCTTTGCCGGCGCTCCGCGCGAATTCACCGAGACCGAGCTTAGCTTTGCCAACACCCTGGTCGGCCACGGCATCCTGTCCATTGTGTGGAAACACCGCGTGGACGCACTCATCGAGCACGAACGAGAGTATTTACGGAGCTTTCAGGAAATCAGCAGCGCCATCAGCGCAAGCCTCAATATCGGTAAAGTTCTGGAACTGGTTGTCACAAAAGTTACGGAGGTCCTAGGCGTGAAGGGCTGTGTGGTCTGTCTGTCCGACCCTAAAACCCAAAACCTTTATGTGGCGCGAAGCCATGGCCTGAACCTTGACTACCTTAACAAGGGACTCGTGGATGCTCAGAAAAGCATGACTGGACGGGTGGTAGTGGTCGATGACGTTTTCACCGACTCATGTCTCCAATGCCCGGTCGAGAGCGCCGAAGAAGGCGTTCGTAAGCTTCTGTCAATTCCGTTAATGGTCCGTGGCAAGGTCATAGGGGTACTGCGTATTTTTACCGGAGAGCGGTCCCCTTTCACTAAGCGCGAAATCAACTTCGCCACAGCAATAGCGCTACAGTGCGCCTTCGCTATCGAAAACGCCCGTATTTATCAGCGGCTGCATCGCGGATATGAGCAGTTGCTCATCGACTTCGGCTACGAAGGAAGCAGCGACTGAGCAATTGTGTAAATGATAGAACCTCCATGTGAGTGAGATAAAGAAGAATGGAACGAATGAAAACCCTGTCAATTCAGAAATCCCGTGATGTTGATTTCATAAGGCGAGTGGAAGAAGCCAGCGAACAAAAGGTGAGCAAATGTTATCAGTGTGGCAACTGCATGGCCAGTTGCGCCTACACCTTCGTGTACGACTACCCGGTAAATCAGATCATGCGCTTTATTCAGTTGGGTCAGAAGGATGTTGTCCTTAAGTCCCGCTCGATCTGGCTTTGCGGAAGCTGCCAGGCATGCACCACACGCTGCCCCGTCGAACTCGACGTCGCACGTATCATGGAGACCCTGCGCATCATGTCGCGCCGGGAAGGGGCGGTATCAGAGCCGGATATCCGTACTTTCTATGATGAGTTCCTCAGGTCTGTGAAAACATTCGGGCGTGTCTTCGAAACAGGACTCCTCCCGGTTTACAACTTAAAGGCAAGGAAACCATTCACCGATCTGGACCTGGCCCCGAGGCTCCTGATGAAAGGAAAGCTCACCTTTATACCCCACAAGATAAAGGGGCGAAAGAAAATCGCCGAAATTTTTGAACGCTTTAATGTTTACCGTCTTCACAGCAGCGTGCTGTCGAATACTCAAACCGACATTTACGAAGAGAAAACCGGGTGAAACGCATAGCCTACTATAAAGGATGTTCCCTCGAAGGGCTGGCCGCCGAATATGACCTTTCGACCCGTGCCTTGTGCGAGGCGCTGGGCATCGAACTCGTCGAAATACCCGACTGGAACTGTTGCGGTTCCACGCCTGCCCATTCTTATGACCCACTTCTTTCAGCCGCTCTTGCCGGCCGCAACCTGGCCATCGCAGCTCGGCAGGGATGCGAGGTGGTCATGACCCCCTGTCCCGGATGCCTCAAATCGCTAAAGGGAGCCCAGGAAATCTATGAGCATCCGAAAGAGCGCAAGGCTTTTCTGGAACTGGTCGGCATGGAGATCGGTGGGCGCATAAAGGCAGTTTCCCTGCTGCAGCTACTCTATGAGGAAGTCGGCGTTGAAGTGTTGCAGAAGCTCATTCGGCGCCCGTTGACTGGACACGTCATTGTTGCCTACTACGGCTGCTTGCTCACAAGGCCCGCACAGATCGCCCTGTTCGACGATCCCGAAAATCCAATCTCTATGGACCGGCTCATTCAGACCACAGGCGCCACAGTTCCGGACTTTCCTTACAAAACAGAGTGCTGCGGGGCCACCTACGGAGTTACCCGCAAGGATATTGTCGGCAAGTTGAGCGGGCGAATTCTGGACATGGCCTCTCGCCTGGGCGCCGAAGCCATTGTCGTAGCCTGTCCCCTGTGCCAACAGAACCTCGATCTGCGCCAGGATCAGGTAAATCGCTACTGTAAGAGCACTTTCAATCTTTCGGTCCTATACATCTCGCAGGTGATCGGGCTTGCGCTGGGACTCGATCAGAAAGTGCTGGGAATGGATAAACTATTTGTAAATCCCGACTGCCTGCTTCAGGATTTTGAAAGAGCGGGGAACCAGGAGTCCCACATTAGTCAGTCGCCCTAAAACCCGCCGGAACAAATCGGGCAAATCTCACACCGCGATGATGAAGAGTTCGCTCAGGAAAACAAAGGTCAGCCTAATAATGCCTCTCTGCGTCTTTGCGGTGGATTTTCCAAGGTCGGTGCGGGCAATGCAGGATTCAGGATAGGAGACATATGCGTATTGGCGTGTTTGTGTGTCAATGTGGTACCAATATTGCGGCGACGGTGGATACGGAAGCGGTTGCCCGCGAGGCAAGGACCTTTGCGGATGTAGCTTACGCCACAAGCTACATGTACACGTGCTCCGAGCCAGGCCAGCAGGAGATCCAGCGGGCCATTAGCGAGCACAATCTGCAAGGGGTGGTCGTTGCCGCATGCTCACCCAGAATGCATGAACCCACATTCAGACGTGCTGTCGCCAAGGCGGGTCTGAACAGATATATGTTCGAGATGGCCAATATCCGCGAGCATGTGTCGTGGATCGGAAATGACCGGGCGCCCAACACTCGCAAAGCCGTGGACCTGGTTCGCATGGCCGTAGCCAAGCTGCGTTTCAATCAACCGCTCATTGCATTGAAGATGCCGGTCAACAAGCGGGTGCTGGTTATCGGAGCCGGGATAGCCGGCATCCAGACGGCCCTGGACTGCGCCGAAGGCGACCTGGACGTTGTGATGGTCGAACGGAGGCCATCCATAGGCGGCAAGATGGCTAAACTTGATAAGACCTTTCCAACTATCGACTGCTCGTCCTGTATCCTCGGTCCTAAAATGGTGGACGTTTCACAAAAGGAAAACATCACGCTCTACGCTGCCAGCGAGATCGAATCCATCAATGGATACGTAGGCAATTTTATCGTCCAAATCAGAAAGAAGGCAACCTATGTGGATTGGGAAACCTGCACGGGCTGTGGCCTTTGCATGGAGAAATGCCCGTCTGCACAGGCGCCTGACGCTTTCAATGAGGGTCTGGGCGCGACCAAAGCCATCAATATCCCTTTTCCCCAGGCCATCCCGAGGAAAGCCAGCATCGATCCTTTGCATTGTCGCCATTTCACTAGGGGCAAGTGCGGAGTCTGCTCGAAGATATGCCCGGTGAAGGCCATCAACTTCGATATGCAGGATACAATCGTTACCGAGGAGGTGGGCGCTATCATCGTGGCAACGGGCTACGATCTTTTCGACCACTCGATTTATGGAGAATACGGCGCAGGCCGCTATCCGGACGTTATTTCCGGTCTCCAGTACGAGCGCATCCTGAGTGCTTCGGGACCGTCCGGGGGGCACATCCGTCGCCCATCGGACGGCAGGGAGCCCAAAGACATCGTCTTTATCGCCTGTGTGGGCTCGCGCGACCCTTCGGTGGGGCGCCCTTACTGTTCAGGAGTCTGCTGCATGTACATCGCCAAGCAGGCTATTCTGACACGCGATCACCTGCCGGAATCCAACTCTTACGTCTTCTATATGGATATCCGGGCCCCTGGCAAGAACTACGATGAGTTCGTTCGCAGGGCCCAGGAAGAATACGGGGTGCAATACATTCGCGGCCGGGTGGGCAAGGTCTATCCGCGTGGGAATCGCATGGTGGTGCAGGGGGCCGATACTCTGCTCGGGGTTCAGGTGGAGGTGGAAGCCGACCTGGTGGTGCTGGCCACGGGGATCGAGGCTTCTGCAGGCGCAGGTGATCTGGCCGAGAAACTTCGCATCTCCTACGACCAATACGGCTTCTATATGGAAAGTCATCCCAAGCTGCGCCCCGTCGAGACCAACACCGCAGGGGTTTACCTTGCTGGCGCGTGCCAGGGGCCCAAAGATATTCCCGCTTCAGTAGCACAGGGGAGCGCTGCGGCCTCCAAAGTGCAGGCCCTTTTCGCGCGCGACACCATCGAAACTAACCCACAAGTGGCTTTGGTCAACGAGCGAGCCTGTATTGCCTGCGCAAAGTGCATTCAGGTTTGTCCGTTCGGCGCCATTAAGTGGAAGGAACTAAGGGGCGATATCCTCAAAGCCGAAGTGCTGCCCACAGTCTGCCAGGGCTGCGGCCTGTGCAACGCCACCTGCCCCTGCAAAGCGATCCAGTTACAGCACTCGACGGACAACCAGATCCTTGCTGAAGTAAATGAGCTCTGCGCCTGACACAGAGTGAATTTGGCCCATGCAAAGCTGCGTGAGGCTCAAACTTAAAAAAGGAAACAAGCGATGACAGACCCCAATCCCTACTCCAGCGCAGCTCTCGCTGAAGCTGCGGAACAGGGTATAAAAATAGCAGGCTTCCTGTGTAACTGGTGCTCTTACGGGGGCGCTGACACAGCGGGCGTGTGCCGCTTCAAGCAGCCTACGGACCTGCGAATTGTGCGCATCCCCTGCACAGGGCGCATGGACCCTCTGTTTGTCGCCAAATCACTAATCTATGGCGTGGACGGCGTGCTCGTCTCCGGCTGCCATCCCAAGGATTGTCACTATGCCGTCGGCAATCTGTACGCACGCCGCCGTCTGGAGATGCTGAAGAGCTTCCTGTCTTTCATGGGTATCGATGCGCGTAGGTTCCACTACACCTGGGTATCGGCATCCGAAGGCCAGCGCTGGCAGCAGGTTGTGACTGAATTTTCCGAGCAGATCCATCGGTTGGGCGCCAATCCCGGAGTGCGGAAGCAACCCGGCGAAAACCTCAAACCAGTGGGTGGACAAAAAGAGGCGCCCATACCCTGAATATCTGTCTACAGGCAGGACCGCATTAAAACAGCCGGTAGCTCCATAGACTGGAAAAAGCAGTGATAGAAACCGATACAATGCAATTACACAAGTTGGTGGAAGAAGCTCTGCCTGAACTGGACACAATGATCGGCTGGGCAGCAGGCGAGGACGCGCTCCACACGACACCCATCTTCATTCGTGGCGCCAAATCCATACCCAGGCTTATCTGGAGCCCATTTTGCGCTCAGAACCTGACCGGTTACCTCGTGAAGCCTCCCGCTCTGAAACCTGCAGACAAACATAAGCAAATCGGCATTTGCGTCAAAGGCTGTGACAGCAGATCGCTGGTGGCGCTCATTCAGGAAAAGTTCATAACCCGCGACAGGCTTCGCATCTTCGGCATTCCCTGCCGTGGAACGGTGGACTGGCGCAAGGTCATGCGGCAAGTGCGGCTCTCGCATGTCAGATCAGCCAAGGTGGAAGATAACCGCCTGATCGTTGACGATGCAGGAGGAACTCATAAACTCAACCTGGAAGACGTTCTTGCCCGCAAATGCCTTCGATGCCTCTATCCTAATCCGGTTGTTTACGACGTGCTGGTCGGTGAGCCGACTGTATCCCGCATAAAGCCGGAGGATATATACCGGGACGTGGACGCATTGGAAAAAAGGCCTCTGGAAGAAAGGTTGGCTTTCTGGCAGTCGGAGCTCGACCGGTGTATGCGCTGCTATGCCTGCCGAAACGCCTGTCCTCTCTGCGTTTGCCAGGAGCACTGCATCGCGGAAACTCGCGATCCAAAGTGGCTCACACTGCGCATGGGAATTCCGGAAAAATTCCTATTCCATTTCATTCATGCCATGCACTTGGCCGGCAGATGCACTGAGTGCGGTGAATGCGAACGCGTCTGCCCCATGGAAATCCCCGTGACCTTGATGAAGGAAAAGCTCAACAAAATCATGGAGGAGATGTTGGGCTATGTGGCAGGTCTCGATCCAACCGCCATTCCGCCACTGCTCACTTTCAACCCGAGTGAGACAGGCGTCTAGCGGTCCCGGGCTTCACTGAAGAGGCTCCGGATATATAGGTCTGAATGCAAAAGAGGTAACCTGATGGCCGGGAAAATATTCATTGCGATTGACCGTTTGACGTTGGCCCTCGACAAGCTCTCTGCGAAGATTGATCTGTGGATACCTGCGTCGTTACAAACTGACAATAGAGAGCTAACAGAATTTGTGCCATACCATGCGGGTATGGTCCCCATACTGGACCGGCAGACTACCCTGCCGCCGAAGAAGATTCTCCTTCCGCAAGTGGAAACACTGTTACGTTTCGAGCACCGAAAAGATCCACAGAATCCATTGAAAGTCTCTGTCAGCCTGGATGATAAGTCGGAGGTCCGCCCTGCCCTTGTATTCGGAGCACGCCCCTGCGACGTCAAAGGTTTTCTGACCCTCGACCGAGTCTTCACCAACGGCCCTTATG
The DNA here is from genome assembly GCA_049520035.1 of Syntrophobacteraceae bacterium. Classification (GTDB taxonomy): domain Bacteria; phylum Desulfobacterota; class Syntrophobacteria; order Syntrophobacterales; family Syntrophobacteraceae; genus SbD1. Next base: position 27,579 of record JBEKQE010000044.1, read on the forward strand.
TGGACCCGTATTATCTTGAGCGCCGCCGGAACACTCTTTTCGCCACATTGGTCTGCCTGCAGGCGGACGGGACGTGCTTTTGTTCTTCTGTGGGCAGCGGACCTGCGGACACTGAGGGAAGCGATTTTAGGGTAATTCCAGTTGATGGCGGCTACGTAGTAGATGCATTAACTCAAAAAGCTCAGTCCCTCATTGACTCCCTGGGAGATACTCCAACGCAACATCAGGAAGCGCAGGCAAGGCAGGTTGTTGAGGAAGCCTCTCAGCATCGAGTCGGAGATCTTGACCTCACGGGAAGCGCAGAGGCTTTCAGGAAACGTTTCGCAAATGATGACTACTGGCAGGAAATGACAGCCCAGTGTCTCAGTTGCGGTATCTGTACCTACGTATGCCCCACGTGCTATTGTTTTACCATAACTGACGAGATCGAGAACATGCGGGGAGAGCGCTTGCGTTCCTGGGATTCGTGCATGTTTTATCAATATACGTTGGAAGCCAGCGGCCATAATCCGCGCCCTTCCAAATTGAACCGTTACCGCAACCGCGCCGGACACAAGTTCAGCTACATCCCCGAAAAATACGATGGGCTTATCGGATGCTGCGGTTGTGGCCGATGTATTCGAAGCTGCCCGGTGTCCATAGACATTCGCCAAATCGTGGGCCGCCTTAAGGAGAACGCCTGTGAGAGTGAATAAATTTCTAAATAACCCTTATCTGCCCGAATTGGCGACCGTTCAGGAAATCATCCAGGAAACCGCCAACATTCGTACCTTGAGGGTCAGTCTTGACGATAAGGAAAAGATGAGCGAATTTAGCTTCCGCCCCGGCCAGGTCGGCCAACTTTCTGTATTCGGCGCCGGCGAGTCCACCTTTGTCATCAATTCTCCTCCCACGCGAAAGGATTATCTGCAGTTCAGTGTCATGAGGGTCGGCGAAGTCACCCAGCGTATCCACCAGTTGAACGCCGGAGATCAAATCGGCTTGCGCGCTCCGCTCGGTAAAGGCTTCCAGTACGAAGACATGAAGGGCCATGACATACTCTTCATTGGAGGCGGGATCGGGATGGCTCCGCTTCGCACCCTGCTTCTCTTCATGATCGACAACCGCCGGGACTACGGGGACATCATGGTCCTCTACGGCGCGCGCTCGCCTCAGGACCTTTGTTACACATATGAATTTCAAGAATGGAAAGCCGGCGGCGTCAACCTGGTACTGACGGTCGATAGCGAATTTCCAGGTTGGAAAGAGCGGGTAGGGTTCGTTCCCACCGTTCTCAGCGAAGAATCCCCATCCCCGCACAACCGCATCGCAGTCGTCTGCGGCCCTCCGATCATGATCAAGTTCGTTTTGTTCGGACTCAAGGAGTTGGGGTTCGAAGATCGCCAGATCCTTACCACACTGGAAAAACGCATGAAGTGCGGTATAGGCATTTGCGGGCGTTGCAACATCGGATCCCAGTATGTGTGCCTGGATGGACCGGTTTTCAGCTACGAGCAAATCACAGGGATGGCCCAGGAATTGTAGAGGACCGGTCCCTCAGGTCAATACTCGACAGGTAATCCTGCCAGTTGCTCCAATGTAAATACCGGACCGTCCTTGCAAACGTATTCGGTTCCGATATTGCATCGCCCGCAAATGCCTATCCCGCATTTCATGCGCATCTCAAGACTCGAGATGATGCGCTCGGGCGGGAACCCCAGTTCAGTCAGAACGGGCAGCGTAAACTTGATCATGATCGGCGGACCGCAAATGATCGCGTAGGCGTTTTCGGCGCTTGGGGCCTTTTGCTTGGTGACCGCCGGAACGAAGCCCACGTTGTATTTCCAGTTCGGGTCGCTCGAGCTGTCAACCGTTATATGCATGTTTATGTCCGAGCGTTTTTCCCATTCGGCCAGTTCGTCCTTGTAGAGAAGCAGGCCGGCAGAGCGCGCGCCGTAAACAACGTCAATCTTTCCAAACCTGGAGCGGTTTTTCGGATCGATCATGTAGACTATCGAAGAACGAAGGGTAGTGAATGCAAAGCCCCCGCCGATGATCACCACGTTTTTGCCTTCAAGCAGGTCCCACGGATACCAGTTGCCCATAGGACCGCGGACCCCCATTATTTCTCCCGCTTTCATATTGTGCAGGTGGGAGGTTACTTTTCCAACCTTATTGACGGTGAATTTGATGAAGCCCTGCTCGGTTGGCGACGTGGCGATCCCGATTGGGATTTCGCCAAGACCGGCAACCGATAGAATGGCGAACTGGCCGGGAGTGTATGCGAACTTTTTTTCGTCTTGCGCGTTGAGGAAGACCAGCTTGAATGTCTTCAAGTTGCGATCTTCGGTTTCGGTTATTGCCGAATCGATTCGGACCGGATAGGGCAGGTAAGGGTTGTTCACCTTTTGTTCCTCCATTAGCGAAACGGCTTCAGGCCGGCTGCGAACAGGTTTGCGCGGCCATCTGGCGACCGACTTGCCTGATGTCGATATTGACCGGACATGCCTGCACACACCGGCCGCAACCTACGCAGGCCGGGCCGCTGTTGTACTTGTCCTGATAATATTTAAGCTTGTGCATGAAGCGCTGGCGCACCCTCTGTGTTTTTTGGCTGCGGGGATTGTGGCCCGAACCGTGAAGCGTGAACAGGGGGAACATGCAGGAGTCCCACAGACGCAGCCGCTCGCCTTTGTCTCCGCATACTTCGTCCTGGATGTCGAAACACCAGCACGTGGGGCACACAAACGTACAGGCGCCGCAATTAATGCAGGC
>JBEKQE010000045.1:0-48140 GCA_049520035.1 Syntrophobacteraceae bacterium
CTGGCGTTCTTGTTCTGTCAACGTCACACGGTAGCGTGGTTTCATGGCAAATCCCTCCCCCTGGAATTTGCCATGATTATACCTCATTATACGAAAAAAGCAATGTTACATGGTACTAGTCTGTTTCGGCCTCCGAGAAAGGCGGGACTACGAAGTAGATTTTCACAGTTTAACGCCTTCTTAGGTCGAGAAACCGGTCAAAAAAGACTCAGATTCCTTCCAACTGTAAATTATACGAATCTGTGGCAAAGTGTCTTCTCATATTGGGGGAGGCGGGTGACTGCCAAAGGGTCATGAACCGCATTTTGGGGTCGGATTCCATCCGAAAAAGTTCTTGGAATGCCCAGAGTCCATAAATCATGACGAACTCCCCTCTCGAGCGCCGAGACGCTTGGTAAGACTCCTTTCGACAGGTTCCGGAACCAGACCTGTTACGCGCCCGCCCGATGCTACAACTTCCTTGACGATTCCGGAGCTGATATATATCCAGGGCATTCCCGTCATAAAATAGAGCGTTTCGATTTCGTGGTTCAGTTTCCGATTCATCAGAGCCATCTGAAATTCATACTCGAAATCACTGATCGCTCGCAGTCCTCGAAGGATCGCATTTGATTTGACCTCGCGCACGTAGTTGACCAGTAGTCCCTGAAATGTGTCTACGTCCAATCGATGCCGCTGGGGGTGGTTTTTCAGGGATAATTTGACCATTTCAAGCCTTTCTTCAAGAGTGAAGAGAGGTTTGTGAACAGGATTGGCAGCGATAGCTATTATGATGCGATCAAAAATCGTCAAGCCTCGATCCAGCAGATCCAGATGGCCATTGGTAATCGGATCGAATGAACCCGGACACACCGCTATCTTATCCATAAACCTCCTCCATTTACGTGTTCTGACGGCGCATCAGCGTCAGGTTAAACGGGACAGATACTTAAAGTCCGACAAAACCATACGATTTCCAAATCGAACATGCAACTAATATGTCCATGAGACCGGTTTTTGCATTTCGGCCGAAATTATGCCTTTTCCTTCCGAAGTCTCGTCCGTTTCTGTTTGCCGGACGTCCCTGTCTCAGTTGCCGCTTGAGTGGACCTCTTGGCTTTCCCCTGCCTTCTCGCCTCAATCGCCTTCTTGAGATTCTCAGGCAACCCTCTCTTCTTCGCTGCTTTGCTTCTCGCTTTGGTCAATGACTTTGCAGACAATGGTGTTCTCATCGAAAACCCGTATTTCTTCCTGTACTCCTTCTGGTTCATCCCGTGGAAAACCAGATGCTTCGACGTGAGCTGTTTCATCTCTGCACCGCATTCGAGACAGATTACTTTGTCATTTAGGATAGAATCTGCTGGGCTGAGCACGGGTTTCTCTTCTGTTGGTGCTTCTCCGGCTACTTCGGCAATCGGAGCTAACTCAATTCCAGCCGCTTCAGCCTTTTGTAATTCTTGGAGTGTGCTGAAAACCTGCCGAAGAGAGGACGCAATATCGGATGCCGACATAGACGTTAAGGATACCTGGGTCTGGACGATTTCTGTTGTGATTTCGATGAGTTTTTTTGGCATTGGTAATCCTTTAGCATAAAGGTAAACGGAAAACTTCAAAGTTCAGAGCACTGTTATTTTAATGGGTTAGGGTATAAATGCAATGTTTTTCGAATACATGCGCTAGCTCGTGCCATTACCGTATTAATTCAAGGATCAGTACTGCCGATACGCACCAAGATCACGATTTTGGTTCCGTAGTCCTTTGTGTAGATTGGCTTCTCGGACAGCAACAGAAATTGCAGGAACTCCTCAGTCAGATCCGGGTTGAGGCCGGACTGCGCCAAGTTGATCTGGCAGAGAGATTCGGAGAGCCGCAATCATTTGTCAGCCAGTTGAGATCGGCGAGCGACGGCTGGACACACTGGAGATTCGGACGGTTTTGGCTTCAGAGGAGTCTGTTTTTAACGAGGTATTCTCGTCCCTTATGGTCCAAACTGTATTCAGGCGCCCAGTATGAACCGCTGACATACTGCTTGTTTTCCAGTTCACCAAGGTGATAGCGGACCAGCGGAACTGACAAATGGAGAAGGGCTGAAAGCTGAGCGGCTTCTACCGGACTACACCCTTGAGCTTCGATCTGAGCAAGCGTTTGAAGTATTTCAATCTTTTTTTGTTCAAGTCGGCGCTCTCCAGGTGAATCTTTAAAAACGATCTTTCGCGGAAACTCGTGTAGGAATGTTAATATCCGATCGCCGCTTTCCCAAAAATCCCGGTATGATTTTCCCCCGTCCAAATAGACCCTATGACTCTGCAGCCGTTTCAATTCGAGAATCTGTTTATCAAAATCTCTGAGGAGGTCACGATCTACTCGATCAACGAGGCTACTCCTGAAATCGATCAGGTCCGAAACCAATGCCTGTAATGTGTAGTTTGCCTTCTCTAAGCTATTAGGTTCCATATCTAGCCCTGCGGCCCAATCCAACTCTGCGCGAGTAAGGAGGGTGCGGAGCTGCGTCTGCATTCTTTCTGATTCTCCGAGGGTCTTACGAACACGCGTGGAAACAAAATCCGGCTCACCATGAACGTCTTTGACAACTCGGGTGAGATGACGCAGCAGTTTTTCCCTGAGCTCCCCTATCGAACTGTAATCCTCTGTTAATCCATGTCGCCGGAAACCTCTTTTGAATTCCAAAAGTCTCTTGTATTGTTCCGGATCTACGCTGCCGGGCATTACAGGCACTGATGAGAAATATAGCAGAATCGGCTTTCCGGAGTTTCTGAATTCCTCTATTCCTTCTACAGTTCCAGATTCAGCTATGCCTGTATGGATAACGATCCGTGTCCAGAATGCACCGATAAGGATATCGCACGAATTGACGATCTGCTTATTGAGAATGGCTTGTGGCCTGTCGCCCATAGTCGGCGTCGAATGCGTTTCCCACCTTACGGGTACGAGAACGACACCATGATCCTCAGAATGGGCGTCATTCCAGATGCCGATTACTTCAGGTATTGCCTGCCGTTCTTTTGTTACGTCACCAGGAGAAGCAACAAGAATACGATAGACCGTTGCCTGATATGACATATACGCTCCTCTACTCCACTATAATCCGCGAAACTACAACGCTCTACTGAAACTCGATAGAGAATTCGAAGGAAAGATATCCCATCGTTTGTCGTAGACCTGGGCCGCACCACATCATGAATTTGATTGTTTTCATTTGGCGTCTCCTCGATCTGGCGGGTATCAAGGGGAAGGGGGCAGAGCAGGCAAATTGGTGCAAAATCATAGTACAGTAACATTCCGGTTTCGCAAGGATATATTTTGAAAGCGGCTCTACTTGAAGGCGCTCACACGGATTCCGGTGTATGGCTTGAGCGGAGACCATCAATCCCGGGGCATCGTGGAGAGATAGAGAGATTTACGGGTGGATACTGCCGAGAAAGACCTTTAATACCAAGTTGCGTTCAAGAACGTGCTAGAAGCGAGCATACGAAAGTAGTATAGCCCCTTGTGGGCGCTTGGAAGTGCGGACGGGCACAAGGCCCTATGCTACATCAACTTGAACGCAACAATCCCTAAATTCGACACGACTTCTGCAATTAGTCGGAAATATTGTACTACACTGTCATTTCGACTTGCCAAACGGCAACGAGAAGCGGCAACGAGAAGCGGCAAAAAATAGCAGGATAACAAATTCCGGTCGAGGTTATAAAAGGCGAACTTGGGATCAAAGCCAAAGGACTAAGGATTTCCAGAACGGATGACGAACGCGGTCTCCGAGAGCCCCAAGCTTCTTAGAGCGATGTTTTCGGGCAAAAACGGCCCTCTAAGCACGAAAAACGCCTATTTCTGGGAAATTAACCTTTAATTAGCGAGCTGTTACCTTTGCCCGAGCCCAAACAGAAACACCACAAAGGTTTATCATCCGATACTTGAGCTTTTGTGCTAAAAGATTCTTGGATGTCATTATTTTGCGCTTAAACTTAGCCCGGGCAGCCCCCGACAAATCACCCCAGTGGATGGCCTGGCCTACAGCCACCGCTGATTTCAGTCGTTAGGTGGACGCGGCGGAGATCCGTTGAGACGCCGATAGGCGAAACAGTTCTCCTGCAAGACTTGACTGGACGGAAGGCTTGCTACAATCCGCATGACCCTGTCTATCTCAGACCAAAGGAGTAGCCTCATGGCAACTGACCAGCACAGCCCGACGATACGGGACTTGATTGGAGATGTCGCGCCAAAGCTAGCTGAACTTACCGAGGACGTTCTTTTCGGCGATGTGTGGGAGAGACCGGGTCTCTCCAAGCGCGACCGCAGCCTTATCACCGTCGCGACCCTCGTTGCTTTGAATCGAACGGAACAACTGCCCTTCCATCTCGTGCGTGCACTCGACAACGGTGTGACCAAAGAGGAGATTGTGGAGTCAATCACGCACCTTGCATTTTATTCTGGGTGGCCTACGGCGATGTCTGCGATCATGCTGGCGAAGGGCGTGTTCAAAGAGCATCAGTAAGATCGCGTGGGGATAGCGCCAGCCGCTATCCCAGCCGCCACTTTACACCGTCAGGGCCGCAGCTGAGCTTGGACGTTGTCAGTCTTACCATCTTTCGTTGTATACTGTAATATTCCAGAGAACAGAATCTTACAGAGTTCTTCCGTCATAACGTCCGGGGAAAATGATTTGTTGAATACTATTTTCGGCAGGCATGTATGTTCAATTCCTCCCAGCATTGCATTCCTAAAGGCGGGCAATGAAATATTTTTTTTTATATCACCGTTCGAAACGCCCTGGCGGAAGACTTCCATGATCATATTGCTGTATCTGCGAACTTGCCCATAGCTTTCGCTTTCGAAATATCCCGGGTAATTTCTCACCTCTAATAACAGGATTTTTGCCAAAACCCGGTTTGTTTCAAAAAGATGAAAATGGGAAAGAATGATCTTTTTCAATTTTTTGACTGTCCCTTTTACTTTCTCCAGTTCCTGTTCCAAATCGTCCAGGTAATCTTTTAAAAAATCACTGAGCACTTGGTGAAGCAATCCCCGCTTGTCTCCGAAGTACCTGTATAAGAGCGCTTCGCTCATGCCCGACGTTTCAGCAATTCTTGCTGTTGTAATCGCATTGAATTCCCTGTCCCGGAGAAGCAGTCTGAGCGCTTCTGCGATTTTCGCTCTGCCTCCTGTCATTCTCCGGGACTTTTTTATTTCGGGATTATTTTTGACGCTTTTACTCGTTTTCAATATTTTCTCCTGCGATGACTTTCTTGAACAACCCCGGTTAATCAAGGCGCAGGGAGGTAACAACTCCAAAATTTTCCGGCATGGAAGGTGCGCGCTTCAGTTCTATCTGGTCCTGTAAATGTTTAGCGGGTCCGCTATCTCTCTGAGCACTCTGATTTCCTCACGCTCGATGGGGTCTGCTTCTCTTGCACGCGAGATGTCTATATCAAATCCCGTGTTTTCTTTGATCGCCTTCGGATCGACACCGGGGAAATATTGATCTACATACATGATTTTTGTCTGGTCATCGAATTTCATGATTCCCATGGACGAGATAAAGGCGATTGGCCCGCCCGGCAAACCAATCTCTTCCCTTCTCACCATCGTTCCTTCGGGCCATTTCTTAACCATCCAGCCCGGTGTCGTCAGATAATCCACCTTTTCCAAAATGCGCCTCTTCTGATGGGCCATGGTGATGATGGTCGCTTTGGCATATCCACCAATGTCGACAGCTCCGGCGGTGCCTGCCAGCCTCTTATGAGGTTTGTTGTAATCAGTTCCGATAAAGGTCGAGTTTAGGTTGCCATACTTGTCGATCTGTGCGCCACCGATGAATCCAAAGTCAATCTCTCCGCGCATCAAAGGAAAGAGACCTTCAGGATCCCCCATCTGCCATGATGACCCGTAAGTCAAACGACTGTCCATAATGGAAATCGGGACCTCCTGGGGATTGGCGTCGGCCTGACCCGTCTCTACGATCATCTTCATATCGGGACAATGAAGGAGTTTAGCCAACTGGGTGGCAAGCAAAGGCGCACCGATCCCGATGATCCCAACCTTACCGTTAAAAGGAGCGAGCATACGCGACCCGTATATGATCATGGCTTCGGCCGCTGTAAAATCACCAGCTTTGAGAAACTTTTCGCTCATCATTTTGAACCTCCTCTCATTCTGGGCCGATAACCAAACGGGGGCAACGCCCTGATCTTTTCAAGTCGGGAAGCACCGAGCTTGTCCATGTATTCCAGATGGTTTTTGACTCCGAACACCCATGAATCCGCCCATTCCCTGAACCCTTCCTCTGTGCGCGCCTTGCCCACGTATTCGGTCAGGAAGGGGATATCCATGTCGTAGAAATTCAGAAGTTGCCCTGGATGAGCGCCCCACGGCAATTCCACAACCATGTCCACGCTCGTGCACGGGATCTGGTTGCGGTTGGGGTCTCTTCGCAAATATTCCTCCGGCACAACCTGTTCGGCGGTAATGATGACTTTCTTGGCTGCGTGCGCTGCAAAATGATCGAACACGAGACTCCCGTCGATCCTCACTGTCCCCTCTTCACCGACATACTGAACATGAATGATATGTACATCGATCCTCATCGCTGGATGAAGCTGAACCGTTCCCGTGCCGTAAAAGGGATCCTCCATCAGCACGTACTTTTTTGCCGGAAGCGTTTTTGGGTTACGTGCAAGGTTTCTGATTTTCGCGACATTGTCATACGCAGGATTCAACACGTCTGTGCCAAAGGTTGTTCTTGTCGCAATAAAGGGAGACCCTGCCATTGCAGCCATGGCCCCAAGACAGACATCTGTGTGGCCGATATCATCGACGACGATCTTACCCGCCTCGATAAATCGTTTTGTGCTGGGAGAGATGCCGAATGCTCCTATTGCCGAATATGTTCCTCGATACGCAACAACACATCCGGCGCCCACCAGCACGTCCTCTGCAAGGGAGCACTCTCCCAGGAGAATCAAGTTTTTCTTGCCTTGACGGATCAATTCATAAGCAGCCCCCATGGGCCGCCGATCTTCAACAACGCCCCCTAAGACAATACAATCGCCGTTATGGACCTCCTGCATAGCCTCGGTAAGACTGACAACTTTGCTCTTTTTCATTGATGACCCCTCCTTTAATCCGACCGGTTGTTTCGATCCCCGTCTACTCCACGTATGATAGATTAGGTAAACACCACTTAATTAAAAAAAGCCTTTTACCGATGGCCTCCCTAAAGCGCAGTGCTTCGCGTAGCGCGGAAGGCATCCCGAGAGAGGTCTATCATCCGCCTTGGGCGTTCGCGGGATGCCTTCCTGTTTTTTGGGCAATACTTTTCGGTGTTTATGGTGACCATGCCGTATGATCTCGCGGACGATACCCATAAGGAGGGATTGCACGCAAGCTCTCCAGCCTGGATGCTCCCAATTTATTCAGGTATTCATCTCGAGATCCTATCTTTATAATCCATCCATCTACCCATTCCAGAAACCCCGAAGCGCTCTTGGCCTTATGGACATAATCCCGTATGAAGGCCGCATCCACATCATAGAAGCTTTGCACCTGGCTGGGGTGTCCTCCCCATGGCACTTCCACAACCATGTCCACGCTCGTGCACGGGATCTGGTTGCGGTTGGGGTCTCTTCGCAAATATTCCTCCGGCACAACCTGTTCGGCGGTAATAATGACTTTATTGGCTGCGTGGATAAAATAATGATCGAAGGCAAGGCTGCCTTCTATTCGGGAAGTGCCTTCCTCGCCTGCCTGCTGAACGTGGATGATCGCCACATCGGCCTTCATTGCCGGTTGAAGTTTCACCTGACCTTCCCCATAAAAGGGATCGTCCATGAGAATGAATTTCCGGGTTGGGAGCATTTGCGGGTCGCGAGCAGCTTTTCGAATGCGCTCAACGCGGCTATATTCGGGATTGAGGACATCGCTGCCCAGGGTGGCGCGGGTTGCGACAAAGGGACTTCCTGCCATTGCTGCCATTGCTCCCAGAATGATATCGACATGGCCGATATCGTCTACGATGAGTTCCTCAGACTCGATCTTTCGCAAGGTCGCAGGGGAAAGACCGAAATTGGCCATGCCCGTGTAACATCCACGCCATGCGGCGACGCAACCGCTGCCGACCAAAATATCTTCAGCAAGGGAACACTCGGCAAGCAAGATTAATCCCTTTTTGCCCTGCCGCACGATTTCGTATGCAGCCGCCATAGGCCGCCGGGATTCTATCAAAGATCCCAGAAACAGGACGTCTCCATCTCGAATTTCTTGAACGGCTTCCTGCAGCGTGACCAGCTTGTTCTTTCTCATGGCTGCATTTTGCTTTCAGGGTTCCACTGAACAGAATCTTGCACAGTTCTTCCACCATACATCAGGCAAATATGATGATTTGAAGACGATTCTTAGCGCCTTATCGATCTTTGAATTCCGGTTTTCTCTTCTCGATGAAGGCGCTCATTCCTTCCTTCTGATCCTCCGTTGAAAAAAGCATTTCAAAGCAGCGAGCCTCGTAAGCCAACGCACATTTGATGTCCATGTTGAGGCCACCGTTAACGGCAAGCTTTGTCGCCTTAAGTGCTTCCCCCGGCTGCTTTGAAATTTTGAGAGCCATCTTGCGGGCCTCTTCCATCAAAGAGGCTGCGGGAACAATTTTGTTAATCAGGCCGATCCGGTATGCTTCCTGTGCATCCATGAAATCTCCAGTGTACAAAAGCTCTTTTGCCTTTGTGACACCCACTATTCTGGGCAGGCGCTGCGTCCCTCCGGCCCCGGGAATTACTCCAATTTTGATTTCCGGCTGACCAAATGTGGCGTTCTCGGCCGCAATCCGAAGGTCGCAGGCGAGCGTGAGCTCGCAGCCACCCCCCAAAGCGAGACCACCAATAGCCGCAATCACTGGTTTCTCGAGGTCTTCGATGTGGTTGAAAACGGATTGTGCCATTTTCAGAAATCGGTGGGCGTCCTTAGGGGTTTTTATCTGACCGATCTCCGTTATGTCGGCGCCTGCGGCAAAATATTTATCGCTTCCGGCGAGAATGACTACCTTGACTTCGTCGTCGTTATCGATTTCCGTCAGAACATGGTCTAATTCTTTGAGAAGTTCACTGCTCAAAGAGTTCATGCTCTTGGGCCGGTTGAGCGTGATTGTGCCGATTCGGTCGCTCTTTTCGTAAATAACCGTATTATATGTCACAATGCCCTCCTCTCGTCAGCTCTGCGTCACCTTTGCAGAAGTCTCGACCGTTTTTCCTCAAGGAGCCCGCTGTCCTGCTTTCCCAAAATCTCCTTATTTTTTGCATCGGCTTTACACCTTGATGATGACCGCCTCACCCTGGGCCAGCCCTCCGCAGATGGCTGCAACTCCATAACCCCCTCCGCGGCGTCTCAGTTCATATGCCATTGTCATCGCGATCCTTGCAGCAGTGGCCCCCACAGGATGCCCGATGGCAATTGCCCCGCCGTTGACGTTGGTCTTGTCTTGCAGCTCTTTCCATTTTTTCGCGTCATCTTTTGCGAGGATCTTGGTGGAAACAAGCGGCATAGCGGCAAAGGCTTCATTGATTTCAATCAGTTGCATATCGTCAATCGTCAATCCTGCATCGTCCAGCGACTTTTGAATTGTAAAAGCGGGAATTGTTGCGATTTCTCGTGGTTCCGTTGCTGAAGCGACGATGTTTACGATGGTGGCCAACGGTTTGAGGCCCCTCTCTTCAGCCTTCTTCCTCGGCATTATGAGAATCGCGCTTGCCCCCGCGCCCATAGTGGGGGCATTTCCCGCCGTGACGGTGGGACTTCCGTAAATCGGCTTGAGTTTCGAAAGCGCTTCGATGTTCGTGTTCCGTGGCGACTCGTCCTTTTCAATTACAATGGGTTCCCCCTTTTTTTGAGGGATGACGACCGGCATGAGTTCCTCACCGATTTTGAACTTACCTTCCGCATAGGCCTTCGCACATTTCTCCTGGCTTCCGAGGGCCCATGCGTCCTGCATTTCCCTGTTTACGCCGTACTCAAGCGCCACTTCCCCGGCGTCCTTCGCAACGGGGTTGAATCCCTTGGCCGTATAGCCAAGCTCAAAGAGGCAATCGATCAACTTTATATGCCCCAACCTTGTCCCTCTTCTCAGACCGGGGGCCAAATGCGGCGTTCGTGGCATGTTTTCGGCGCCCACCGCCATGGCGATTTCCGCTTCCCCGGCCTTAATGGCTCTTACGCCAAGACGCAGGCAAGTAAGGGAAGAACAGCATGCCCGGTCGAGACTCACTGAAATACTTTCAGGGGGAAAGCCGGCCAGCAGGGTCGCCTGCCGTGCAGGGACGTCCGTTTCAAGCGCCGCTTCCGCGAGAATGCAGGTTCCATAGCTTATATCGTCTACTTCCTCAGGCTTGATACCCACCCTCTGAATCACTTCTTTCATGACCATCACGCCAAGGTCGATGCTCGGAACTTCCGCCATTGCCGAGTCGAACCTGCTGAACGGAGTCCTTACGGCGCTGACTATTACTATTTCATCTTTATTTTTCATTCTGTTTTTCTCCTTCTGCTGAATGTATGAAGAGTGTCACCGACTTTTTTATCCCGCCATATTGAACCGGATCAGCTATGACGCCATCCCGGATATTGCCCGGAATAAGATATTTTCTCCTTTATCTGGCCGCCATCCGGATGGCTCCGTCCAGCCTTATGACCTCTCCGTTGAGCATGGGATTTTCTATGATGTGTGTAACAAGGCTGGCGTATTCATCCGGCCTGCCGAGCCTCGAAGGAAAGGGTATCATCTTTCCAAGGGCATCCCGTGCGGCTTGCGGAAGAATATCGAGCATCGGAGTGTTGAAAATTCCAGGCGCTATGGTCATCACACGGATACCGTAATCCGCACATTCTCTCGCCAGGGGCAAAGTCATGCCAACTACACCCGCCTTCGAGGCCGCATAGGCGGGTTGTCCAATCTGACCGTCGAAAGCAGCGACCGAGGCCGTGTTTATGATAACGCCCTTTTCACCATCTTCGTTTGGGTTGTTGTTTACCATCTCTACCACGGCAAGACGCGCCACATTGAACGTGCCCACCAGATTGATCTGGACCACGCGGTTGAATAAAGCAAGCGGCATGGGTCCCTTTTTCGAGAGCATCTTAGCCGGGTCGCCAATTCCAGCGCAGTTGATCACCGTATTGATGCTGCCAAACGAATCGAGTGTTTTTTTGATCGCACTCTGAACGCCCTCCTCGCTGGTGATATCCGTTTTCACAAAAATGGCATTGCCCCCCAATTCCGCGGCGAGCTTTTCCCCCCGTGCCGAATCGAGATCAAGGATCGCGGCCTGCGCGCCGGCTTTTATAAAATTTCGAATACACGCCTCCCCCAAACCGGAGGCGCCGCCGGTGACTATTGCCTTACAACCTTTAATATTCATCCTTCTCTCCTTTCCTAAAAATGGATGCAGTTTCGGAAACTCTGCTAAGCTTCCTTCGCAAGGATCCATTTGGCTTCTTTGCGAAGCTCCGCTCTGAAATCGGGATGCGCAATGGCTATTAAAGCATCCGCGCGCTCGCGCATCGATTTGTAGTAGAGATCTGCGACTCCGTACTCGGTGACAACATATTGGACATACATGTGCGGGACAATCACATGGGCGCCGGGGGACAATCGGGGCACGATAGTGGATACCACCTGGCCGTTCTTCAACTTTCTCGTGGAGGGCAGGACATTGAATGCCCTGCCGCCTTTGGACCAGGCTGTGCCGATGACAAAGTCCAACTGTCCTCCCGCAGCCCCGACGAGGCGGTAGTCCACTCGTTCGGCATTCAAATGACCCATTAAATCAACCTCCAGGTCCATGTTGATGGCGACAAGATTGTCTATTTCTCGAAGGACATACGGAGCGTTTATATAGGAAGTCGGGTAAAAAACGCAGTCCGGATTTCGCGTGACGAATTCATACATATCGTGGTCACCCATGCAGAAGCTTGCCACCGTTTTGCCCTGATGAATTTTTTTCAGCCTGTTGGTGACAATTCCTTCTCTGACCAGGTGCGGCAGACCCATGGGAAACATTTCCGTATGCACCCCCAGGTCTTTCTTCCCCTTGTCCCGGAGCAGCCGGATAATGGCCTCGGGAAGTGTGCCGATACCCATCTGTATGCAATCCCCGTCTCTAATATATGATGCCACATGTTCTGCAATCCTGGATTCGATTTCCGTTGGCTCCCCTTTCCTTTTGAACTCGGGAATGAGACTTGAGTGCTCGACAAAGAAATCGAAATCCGAAATTGGCATCCAGTTCTCTCCGTAAACGACGGGCATTTGATCATTGACCTCTGCAATCACAACTTCTGCTCCCTGAATCATTTCAGGAGACAGGAAATTTGATAACCCAAGATTCACCATCCCGGCCTCCGGTGGACAGACGGACACCATGGCCACATTGCATAACTTTCCCATTCTCGGGCCGGCATCGGAGCTGTTTACAGATTGGTAATCCACGAGTCCCGCCTTAGCCAGTCCGCGATTTAATGGATTGAAGAGAAGCGCGCTGTAAGTAAACGAATCCTTGACGCTTTTCATGAATTCAGCATCGTAGAGTTTCATCGGGCGGATCGGAACGGCATCGATGATCCTGACCCCCCTCAACTCTTCGGCCCTTCCCAGAAGGGCATCCACCAGATGAGATGTTGGGGAACCAAGAGACAATCCAAAGCCCACTACATCCCCGGATTTGACCTTCTTTACTGCTTCCTCCGCAGTAAGAACTTTGTTCTTGTACTCATCGTTCCAGGTCATGTAAGTCCTCATCTCTTCCTCCTTTTCCCTTTGTACAGCCGTCTTCCTCGTCGACGGTCAAACGATGGTTTTTCCCCTCTTCAAAACCCCATCATCCGCCCGACAATGACCTTCATTACTTCCGTTGTTCCTGCAAAAATCGCAATGACGCGGGCATCCCTGGCAAAACGGCAGATGGGGTACTCTTCCATGTAGCCGTAACCTCCATGGAGCTGGACGCAATGGTAGGCCACGCGATTAGCCATTTCGGGTATCCAGGCCTTCGCCATGGATACTTTCTTCGTGATCTCTTTTCCTGCCAGATGGTCGGCAATCAGCGAATCGACGAATGTCCGCCCGAGTTGGATCTCTGTTGCCATCTCCACGATTTTAAAGGTATTATGTTGGAAGGAGCCGACCGGGCTTCCGAATATCGTCCTTTCCTTGCAATACTTGACCGTCATATCGAGCATGGCTTCCGCCATGGACTGAGCCATGAGACTTGAGATCAGCCTCTCCTGCTGCAGCTTCTGCATCAGGTAATAAAAACCTTTTCCCTCTTCGCCCAAAAGATTTGAAACGGGTACGCGGCAATCCTCGAAGAAAAGCTCAGCCGTATCCTGGCTGTGCCATCCCATTTTTTCCAACTTTCTCCCCCGGCTAAACCCAGGCGTTCCCGATTCGACACAGATCAGGCTAATCCCCTTATGGCCCGCTTTCGGGTCTGTTTTAGCAACCACAATCACGAGATCTGAAAGAATGCCTAACGAAATGAAGGTCTTCTGCCCGTTGACTATGTAATGATCGCCGTCACGAATCGCAGTCGTACGGATCGACGCAAGGTCTGAACCGGTGTTCGGCTCCGTCATCGCAATCGCGGTTATGATTTCGCCGGATGCACAGCCTGGAAGCCATTTCATCTTTTGCTCTTCATTTCCAAAACTGTAGATATAGGGAACAATGATATCACTGTGGAGAGGGGCCACCAGCCCTGTGATTCCTCGATAGAACAACTCCTCGCAAATGATAATGGAGTACAGGAAATCAGCCTCGGAGCCGCCGTATTTCTCCTCAAGCCATGGACATAAAAAGCCATTTTCACCCATCTTGTTCCAGGCTTCGCGGGGAACAATTCCATCTTTTTCCCACTGATCGAAGTGAGGCGATATTTCCCTATCGAGAAACTTTCTCAGGGAATCGCGAAAAATGCGGTGTTCTTCACCGAACAGCTTTAGTTCCATAGTGTCGTCTCCTTTAGAAGGTGTTGTCCGATGCATTTGCTCAGCAAATGAGAAAGATACGGCAGAAGGGCGGCTCGAAAATGTATAGTGACACTCACTTACTGCACCTGGTCGCAATTGTCAAGAACTTTTATGGTTTATCACCCAGATTATTGCGAGGCAGAGAGTTATGACGGCAAATCAAGAACCTGGAGCTTGATATCATATATTTTTAACGTTTACCCATAGCAACCGGGTTATTGCCTCGGTGCGACCCCAACAAGACACAGGGAGCGGAGAGCGGGGAGCAGGGAGCAGGGAATGCGGAAGACGGAAGACTGAGGGCGTAGAGGCGCAAAGCCTGTTTCACGCGAAGACTGATCATCGACAGGTCAGGGAGAGACGCGAAGGCGGAGGAGCCACTGATGAAGTAAATATCCGGGCTTCTATTTTGGCAAAGTATGTGCAGGGCTGCCAGATTGTGAAAAGAAGGGCTGTATGAATGCCGTTGACTTCTCAATTGGCAGTCATATCTTACCCTCAATTCATTTTGCTCCAGCAAATGCGATTTATCGGGATGGCTCAGTAAATATGGTTTCTGGAAAAGGCTTTAACCACCGCCTGTCACCTCATTGGAGGGAAGGGCAGAAAAACAGCAGCACTGAAGTCAGAATCCTGCTTGAACTTCGAAATCTGCCTGGAATTCCATTTAGCGCTCTTAAACTCCCAACACCCGCTCTCCGCTTTGACATCCACACCCAGCTTCCACCGGCAGCCTGAACGTTGCCGGCTAAACAGCGGCGGGCTCTCGTTTTGATGGTGATCAAATTTTGGTAAGGAGGAAAAGCAATGCAAAGACATCTCCTGAACTATGACACTATGCTGAGGATTGCAAACGCCATCTCGCATTCCAAGGATCCCGAAGAAGTTGTGTTGATAACCGTGGATAGTATAAAAACGGGTCTGGGCGCCAAAGGATGCGCGGTTTTCCTAATCAATCGCCACACTGATGAACTTGAACTGGCCGCGTCGTTTGGTTTGAGTGACGACTACATCCATAAAGGCCCTGTGAGCGCATCGCGTTCAATAGCTCATTCTCTTGATGAGGGTCCTGTGGCAATCTACGACGTCACTGACGATCCGAGAATCCAGTATCCTGAAGAGGCACAAAAGGAAGGAATTGCTTCCATTCTTTCTGTACCCATCGTGGCTGGCGGGCAGACGATAGGGGCTTTGCGCGTTTACACCGCCGAACCATGGGAGTTTACACTGGATGATGTGAATTTTGTGCAGGCCATGGCCTCCATGGCTGGTATGGCTATTGAAATGGCCAGACTCTATAAAGGGATGAAGGATAACATCGAGGTATTGAGGCAACTCAGAGATCCGAAGTCCATCAAACGCAAGAGAAGAACGCCTCACGAGGGAGTTCCCTTAAGTGTTGCCTCGGATGTGATTCGAAAAGACACGGCAAAGTGAGCGGCTTGAGGGACAAAGTGACCCCAAGCCCCGGATTGGCTGAGGTCCAGGTCATGCCTCAGCAGGTTCTGACAAGGAGGAAAAACAATGAAAAGACACCTTATCAACTATGACACTTTGCTGAAGATTGCACGCGCCATCTCTCATTCCAGGGACTCCGAAAAAGTTGTGTCGATGACCGTGGAGAGTATAAAAACGGCTCTGGATGTCAAAGGATGTGCGGTTTTCCTAATCAATCGCCACACTGATGAACTTGAACTGGCCGCGTCGTTTGGTTTGAGTGAAGACTACACTCATAAAGGCCCTGTGAGCGCATCGCGTTCAATAGCTCATTCTCTTGATGAGGGTCCCGTGGCAATCTACGACGTTGCTGACGATCCGAGAATCCAGTATCATGAAGAGGCGCAAAAGGAAGGAATTGCTTCCATTCTTTCTGTACCCGTCGTGGCTGGCGGGCAGACGATAGGGGCTTTGCGCGTTTACACTGCCGAACCATGGGAGTTTACCCTGGAGGATGTGAATTTTGTGCAGGCCATGGCCTCCATGGCTGGTATGGCTATTGAAATGGCCAGACTTCATATTGGGGTCACAACGGTATCGAGCGGATCGGTCGAGTAATGGTTGCAGCCCTCCTTATCGCCTGCCTTGACCTTGGCGATGTCGGGACCGGCCGCATTGCACCATTTCTCATATCCGGCAGCTTTGGCAATAGCCAGGTGGGTTTCGTCGTGCCAGGCGAGAGAAATGTTAGGGAAACTGAGGGACAGAAAGACCGTCAGTGCAACTGTTACGGAGATTCTATTTTTCGCAGGCATGTTGATTCCAGATGTAAGCAGGCTTCTTCGCCTTAATCTGTGAGGGCTCCTTCACCCGCCTATTTCATCCCTATCTCTTTAAAGAAGGCCATCACCTCGTCTTTACATACGTTTGGGGCTCGGAAACCCGCGTAATGAGCCAGCGGATGTTCGTATCCCACCAGTTTTGCTCCGTCGATTTTTGAGGCAGTTTCTTCAGCAAGAACGTACCTGAGCCATTGATCGTTTTTAACGTGCAGAATGAGCGTTTTTGCCTTCATGCGACCGAGTTGGTCGTTAATATCGTAGATATCGATCGCCTGATTCCGAAAAATGAGGTCATCCACGTCAAAATCCTTGCCCTTCGATATCAGGTTGGCGCCTTCGTCACCTTGGGGCCCCCAATAAAAAACATCTTTCTTTACCTCGTCCCATGGCTGTTTCACTTGGAAATCAAAGCTTAACCCAGTCTCTCCGAGAACTGACCATCCGAACATCATCCCTTTGTTGGGATGCTGATCTTTTGGCAAATTATAGTAATCTCCGCCTGTCCTCTGCCACACCGGATCACTCTGCATTGCAGCGGTCATGAGCGCAAAGAGCCATCGCATGACCGGGTCAGCGGCCGTGCAGCCCTCGATGGGCATAATCGCATCCACGAAATCAGGATGCATCGCTGCCAGGACATAGCTTTGAGTGCCCCCCATTGAGACACCGGTGGCGAGTTTCACCCTGGCGACCCCCAGGTGGTCCTTGAGCAAACGGTAATTGGCCTGCACGCAATCGAGAATCGAGTACCTTGGGAACTTCATTCCCAATCCATCGCTGGGCTTGCTGGTCCCCCAGAGTCCTAATGCGTCCAGGAATATTACGTAGTACTTGTCGGTGTCGATCAGTTTACCCGGTCCCACTACCGGGCCTTCAGCAAATGCGTTCCCTTTTTGTCCATCATACCAGTAGGAGTACATGAACGCTGAGTCACCGGAGTAGTAAGCGCTTATGATTACAGCGTTGACGATTTTCCCGTGCTTATCGCGTTCCGGGGCGCCAACGGCTATATAGGATAGGCGAAGTGGTTCCCTCCCCAACGATTCCAGGGTCACGCCACCCACGCCGCCCAATTCGAAGGCGGATGGTTTCCCCATGTCGTATTTTCCGCCAATGACAAAGTTGGGCACAGAATAGTATTGCTTGAGGGATGCCAAATCCGGCACTCCTGACAGTCGCGTTATTGGCTCAGCATAGGCGCTGGCCGCCGAGGCGACAAGAACCAGGACAAACAGAATCGCAAAAAGCCATCTCCTGTAGTTGTTGGACGAGAATCTCATGGGCCTACTCCTTTTTTCTGTGATTATTCCCATATAAGAACCAAAAACACAAGAAGGAGGTCAATGAGGCCGGTTTTTGCAATCTCAGGACACACACCACCATCTCCGCATTCAATAGCTTCTCAGCTCATTGCAGGATCGAGTTCCCATGGCGCTCTCTCAATTTTTGGGTATTAGAGTGAAGGGGTGAATCGGGCAACGGTTGGAAGCCGGAATGAAAAGCTTCAAACAGGATCTACCGGCTATTTTCGACGTCCGTTCAGTAAGAGACGCCACTGTATACATGCTTGGGTTACATACTGAATGGGCGCCGCTTGATGAGTGCTGTTAACAAGTCTGCCATACGAGGCAAAGGGGCGCCGGATTTTCGTAATGTGGATGACGAATCTGCGCTCCGCGAGCCCGAGACCGGCATAAAGCTTGCGTTTTAGGGCCGAAAACGTGCTTTTGAGCACTAATAAGGCGTGATTTCTTAACGTTTACAACTAAAAACCATGTTATTACCTTGGTCCGACCCCGTTTGCAGTTACGAGAATATAAAGAAATGCCCGGTTTGCCCCGAGACCATCAAGCTCGAAGCGATAAAATGCCGTTTTTGCGGTGAGAAATTTGACCTCTCTGATGTGGCCTGGCAGGTAAACGAAGTAGGAAATGTTTTTACCAATGCTTATGTAATGGATGGTAATATCGTTGAGCATAATTGGAGGAGCGCCAAATGGACCGGAATCAGGCTGGAAGGCCGGAAAAGGTGGGGACCGCAGTCAAACTGCTCTACATCACTTTAGGGATTGGGATGTTGAGGAGCAGCATGGAAGTATCGATGTCCGCCCAAAAGGCGCCACCGGCAGTCATGATCTTCATTGCGCTCTTCGTTTTAGGGGTTTTGTGGCTGTTGATACACATGATCGGGAAAGGCCGTAATTGGGCGCGCATAACTTTCCTGGTGTTGTTCATAATCGGCCTGCCATTTTCTGTTCTCCCACTATTGCAAAGTCTGGCTGTAAATCTTTTTTCGGGACTGCTCGGCGTTGCACAAATGGTCATCCAGGTAGTCGCACTCGTCTTTCTCTTCCAGAAACCATCCTCTGACTGGTTCAGGATGATGAAAGCAAAGAAATCTCCTCAACATGGGGAACCAAGCGTGCAGTGACACGCTGTTCGCTCAACCTCCCGAAGAAGCCTGTTCGCGGGAACCGGCGGACTAAAAAGATCGCCCGGAAGATTAGCCGGTGCAAAGGGTGGGCCGCGATAACTGGCTAAATCTACGTAACGACGATTCAAGATTTTGACTTATACGAGGTTTAGAAGTGCATTTTTGTTCCGTTGACCGGTTAATCCATGCCATCTCTGTAGGCTATTGAAATTGCGAGATTAACCGGTTAATAGCCGAAAATACGCTTTTAAGCACTAATAAGGCATGATTTTTTAACGTTTTTACCCGTAGAAACCGGGTTATTACCTTGGGTCCGACCCCAAACCAAAGATATAGTACCCTACCGAAAAAAAATAACCACTCTGCGTCGTGCGAGCGCGTAGCGGGCAGGCCGACCGCGCGACACGTCTATATCTGGCGCTTTGGGCGTTGGCGGGAGGCCTGGATGGCGCCTCCGGACGTCTTAACAAAGATCATTTCCCTTTCCCTGCAATCGCGGCAG
Organism: Syntrophobacteraceae bacterium; assembly: GCA_049520035.1. GTDB lineage: Bacteria > Desulfobacterota > Syntrophobacteria > Syntrophobacterales > Syntrophobacteraceae > SbD1. Next base: position 19,219 of record JBEKQE010000045.1, read on the forward strand.
AGAACGTCGCATCGTATGTGTATTCGAGGTCTTCGAACGATTTGCCGGGGGTCTTGCGGAACACACGTCCCTCGATGACCTTCCCATCAAACACCTTGGCCTCGAAAACATCTTCGGTCGATCCGCCGCCCTGAGTCACCTTGAATAACGGATGACGAACCGCGACCGATATGGGTTGCTTATTGGCATCGATGGTCACTTCGACGCAGTGCAGTTTACCTTGCTTCGCCAGGTTGATTCGTTCGAAATCATCCTCGAGCGCCTTGCCGCTCAGCGGCACGTCCGTCAGCAGCAAACGGATATCTTCCTTGTTCTTGTCGAAGAACCCCGGTTGAGCGGAGGCATAGGCATACGCCAGATTGACAGGCTTTCCGTCCACGATGAGCTTTCCGTCCGCCTTGCCGTCTGCTGCCATGGCCATCGAACTCATCGCCACGAGGCCTATCAGACCCATGAAAAAGATCCCACGATTTATGACTGTCATTTGAATTCCTTTCATCATTAGATCCAACTATCAGGAACCGTACTCGATTCCTCAGAAACGCTCATGATCTCACCCAAAGAGATGCCTTGGAACACCGGTAGGTCCATTGAATTGTTCTAACCACTGTGAGCGGAAATGCAATAGGGATCCACTAACGGACGGGGAAAAGGGCCCCATCTTGAAACCATGTTATTACCTTGGTCCGATTCCAAACCCAGCAAAACCGCCCAATTATAGAACATCGAGCGTTAATGGAATCCTCCGTCCTTTCCCCTCACCACTGAGTCGGCTTGTTCTTCCACTCAGTACTCAGTCCTCAGTACTCAGTCCTTTTCTTCAAGCCTGGGTGGAGCAGGCTCTTATCGGGGCTGAACAGGTCCGGGAAAGTAAGTGGACTGAGAGCATTGCCGTCGGGAGCAGGGACTTTGTTGATGTTATAAAGCGCGGACCAGGGGTGAGGGCAAAGGAGCGCCGGATTTCCGGAATGTGGATGACGAATCTGCGCTCCACAAGCCCTAGACCGGCTTAGAGCTACCATTTTAGGGACGAAAATGTACTTTTAAGCACTAATTAGGCATGATTTTTTGACCTTTACCCATATAAACCGCCTTATTACCTTGGTCCGACCCCAACGAAACAAGACCCCAACGAAACCAAGTGAGCACTTAAAACCCAGCACGGAGGATTATGTATGCCAGTATCCAAACCCGACTTCCAGACGATGGCTGAAAAATGGCGCGCTCCCTATGTCTCAAGGGACAGGGTTGCAGAGTTTACCGGCGGAATTATTAACCCTCGGACCCTTGCGAATTACGACAGCAAGGGCGAGGGACCGAGGGGGAGAATCCGCGTAGGCAGAAAGGTTGCCTATGAGGTGAATGAACTTTGTAAATGGCTTGCAGCCAGGGCGAAAGCACTGGATCAAAATTGAACGCTCTCGCTTTTGGGAAGCGCAGTAAAAGCTGTATTTTGATTGATTCACCAACATACGGTTTAATTATCCCATATTTATGTTTATTAAATGGGATAAAAAAATTTTGAAGGTAATAAATGAACCTTGAAAAATATTATTGCATACTATGAATTATTATGTTTCCGTATGTACCATATAACGATATTAAATCCGATTAGTTATATGGAGGCTGACAATGGAACTGAGATATTATGATACTAAAGGAGCTGCCGAATATCTTAACAGCCTTGGGCTTCTATTCCGCGCTGGGACATTAGGCGTGTGGCGTAGTCAAGGAAAAGGACCAAGATACAAGAAGATAGCTCGAAAAGTCTTTTATGAGAAAACCGCCCTTGATGAGTTCGCAAAAGGTCATACTGTTGATACGGTAGATTCTGGTTCTCTTAATAAATAGGGAGGCCGGAACATGGAGGGAAAGGCTGTTCTGCACGGCGATGCATTGCCTGGAATAGTGGGAGAGTTCGTTGAACTGGCTACCAGAAATAGCGAAGCCTGTCCCGCTGCTGTATTGGCAACTTTTCTTGTACGGTTTGGAGTAGAAGTCGGGACTTCAGTTTATTACTTGGTCGGAGATACTAAGCACTATGCGCGAATCTTTGTGGCGATAGTGGGAGAATCCAGCAAGGCCAGGAAAGGGACCAGTAGCAAGCCGGTTGAAAAGTTATTTTCGATAAATTCGTATAATTCGTGCAATTTCATGGGCGACGGGAAACACCATTCATTCGCCGATACTTCACCTGGCCCGCTTTCGAGTGGAGAGGGTCTTATTAATCGGCTCAAAGATTCAGAATACGATGACATAAACAAAGACAAGCGATTATTCATCTTGGATGAAGAACTCGCTTCGGTCCTGAGAGCCAGCAGGCGCGAGGGGAACACCATTAGCACAATAATCAGGAGGTTTTGGGATGACGGAAATGTTGAACCTCTCACCAAGAATGCCCCGATTCGTACCACAGACGCGCACGTCGGGATTGTTACCCACATTACCCTGTCTGAGTTGCACAGGCGCTTCGATACCGTTGAAGTCAGTAACGGCTTTGCTAATCGCTTCTTATGGGTAAGTGCGTGTAGAGACAAGCAGGTAGCTCTCCCTGAGCCAATGCCGGAAAACGAACTCCTGAGAATCCAGGAAAGAATTCTGGATTTAATCATCCAGGCGAAGCAAAGAACCAGGATCACACTTTCGCTTGAAGCTGGGGAACTTTGGGAAAAACACTATCCAGATGTTTCAAGGGAGCATCCTGGACTCACTGGAAGCGTGCTTGACCGTGCAGAGGCGCAAGTATTGAGGCTTTCGCTTCTTTACTGCCTGCTTGATGGAAAGGACACTGTGGAAGTTTCTCACTTGAAATCGGCTTTGGCGTTTTGGAAATACTGCGAAAAGTCGGCACTTCATATTTTTGGCGGTTCTGCCGGACTAAGTACGCTTGCAAAGAAAATCTCGGCAATCCTCAAAGCCGGAGAAAAGAGCGCCACCGAGTTGCACAGAGCATTAGGCAATAATCCAAGAAAAGAGCAAATTGGTGCAGCATTAGGTGAGCTTATCGACTTGGAATACATCGGAGTTCGGAAACAACCGTCAGGAGGCCCGAAACCGATTTCCGTCTATTTCGTATTGGATTCACGGAATTAACGAATTTACGAATTTATGATTTTCGTGTTGCACGAACACGCCCCGCGAACTTTGATTCAGAAAGGAGTACAACCATGAACGATTGGCAAGGAGCAGAACTGGAAGGAAAACGACTTAGACTGCAAAGTGGACCGGCTCTTATCACCGGCAAACTTGAGGCTTTTACCGATCTTCTCCTTCAACTATCCGATGTTGAAATTGTGGTCCCAGGACATTACTCGGCAAAGGCTGAATGGACTGAAATTCACCAAAGCAAGATTGATTATTGCTTCCCCGCTGACGCAAGGCTCAAGAGTTTGGATTACCCGGAAATTTGGGGCGTGCGCGTAAAACGTTCGTGTAACACGAAATCACAAAAATCGAAACAAAAACAACGCATTATCGCACATAGGAGTTTCTATGGGCAGAAAAAAGATACCCGTCAATCCACTGAGAATCATCGAACTGGTCTCACAAGGCAAGACGCAAGAGGAAATTGCCGAGGAATTGGGCATTTCCACCGTGACCATTGCCAGGCGCATGGGGGAAATCAGAGCAAAGCAGGGCATCCTGTTAAGCTACCGGGCACTTCAGGGCTTCCATTTGACCGAGCTACAAGCAGCCGTTCTCAATGCAATCACCCCTGAGAGATTAGCGAATGCGTCTCTCCTGGAGATCGTGAAGGCATTCCAGATTTTGAAAACCCTGGAACTTAGCGTCGAAGGGAAGCCCTCGAAAGTGAAGGGGCTGCTGGCCTATTTGGAGGAATTGGAGAGGGAAGAAAGTGCTGCTAATTCTCCCCGTGACGAAAACGGATAAAGCAGGGGAGTTACTCTTGTGATGATCCTGGCGGTAAACTTACCTGATTTTTCTTCGGCTTCCAGTCACGGGCCAATTCCTGGGCTTTGACGATTTGTGCGGGGGTCATCATTTCGGCTGCGCGGTCCCTATTCTCGGCAGCGTGCTCCTGTCCTTGCGCCGCGGCCAAATTAAAAAAGAGGTGAGCCTGGATATATCCCTTGCGACGCCTAGTCCCCTCTCAGGGCATTGCGGTCACTTATCTTACCCTCCCATCTTCATCCCAATATTCCCCCCTTTTCTGTCTTTCCCACCTTTCCCTTTCCTTCCTTGTGTTCTCCCTCTCCCTGCTGTCATCGTCAATTAGTCCCTTTTCCAGTTCGTGAGTTATTTCATCATCTAGTGCTCTCTTAACAGGGCTAGGGGTGTGAATGTCTACATCAATCCTTCCATCAATAGTAACTGTTCCCCGTTCTGCAAGTGTGGGAGCGGGAGCCATTGACAGTAGGACTATTCCAACTACAGCCACTATTGCAACCTTCCATTTCATACTTTCCCCTCCTTTCCTAGTTCTTTAAATTTTGAACACGGGAGATACGCTCTCCCAAAGATTTCATCCGCAAACTCCCTTTCCCTCCTTTCTTTCTTGGAAAGATAGAGCGATTTGTATGGCTAATGACCTCCAGTATCACACCAGCTCCCGCATAGAATAGGCCCTGCCCCCCAACGTGTCAACTTCTTACAATATCCCATTTTGGGATATTCCGCCAGCTTCCCTATCTTCTTCTCCGCTATGGAAAAAAGCATCTACACCTCACAACAAAAGCGGTTACAGGAACTCCTTCACCAGTTGCGGCAGGAAGCCGGATTGCGCCAAATTGACCTCGCCAAACGCCTGGGAGTGCCTCAGTCCTTTGTCAGCAAATATGAGAGCGGAGAACGGCGCTTGGACATTCTGGAACTTCGCGCAGTGTGCGCTTCGCTCGGAATCTCTTTGCAGAAATTTGTTCGACGGCTTGAAAATGCTCTTTCGGAGATCCCGGACCAAGAATCTTAGATCACTCACGGGCTTGGGCAATTTTTCCTGGAAATCTGCTTCCTACTGGAGCGAAGCTCCAAGTGGGTCAACCATTGACCCGGTTCACTGGAACCTTTTGGCGAGTTAATGTCCTCATTAATTGATGTCATTCAAATATTTTCTTTCGCGTAAAAAGAGGGTGTAATCTCTGCATGGAGGCATGGCCCTTGGGGTCTTGGGGGGGGGTCTCCGAAGAACGGCGAGAATCATTCGCATCTAACTGGAATTATTAAGAGCGATTGTATCGCCACGCGACCAAGAATTGAATCCCATTCGAGGTTATTAATTTTCGGTCATTGGCTTGGACTGTCGATAAAATGTCCAATCTCCCTTCCAAGAGATTCCAGTAAATAGGCTTTACATCTCGGTCTATCGTATATTGAATTCTAAATTATGGGGACACAATGGGGACAAATCTGGCATTAACGCGAAATGGGTTGCGGCATACCACCGTAACCCATTGATTTTACTACGCGCCCAGGGTGATTCGAACACCCGACCTACGGATTCGTAGTCCGTTCAAATACCTTTTCCTAATTTTTCTTTCCTTAAGATAATCCTTGACACAACAACGGTTTTATGCCATACATGGTGTTACGCGATAGGACACTTTTTGACAACTTAATCTGTTTTCGTGCACGCAATATGCACGCAACCAAACTCGAAAGGTTCCGAACATGGCCATTCAAATCTACTGCTCAGGGTGTCGGAATAGCTCTTCTCTCGATTCGAAGAAATGTCCCGTGTGCAAGACTGCCTTCGGACGCGACAAGAAGTATCGAGTCAGTGTGTCCGTTAAAGGAAAACGGGCGAACCGCATTGTCGAAAACCTGACGATAGCGCGGGAAGTTGAGGCGGCGCTTAAGGGTGATTTAGTCCGGGACGAATTCGAGATTGCGGACCACCGGACACAGGAAAAGCCGCTCACCCTGGCGGACGTGTGGGATACGTATCTTGCTTGGGCCAAAGAATACAAGAAATCATGGCGCGATGATGAATACTACTACCGGAAACACCTTGAACCGCGCTTCGGCTCTAAGGCGCTCAGAGAAATTTCCGCATTCGACATAGAGAAGATGAAGACCGAGCTTAAGAAGGGCCTGAATGCTCAAGGCAAACCCTTTGCGGCGCAGACTATCAAACACCAGATTGTCATTATCCGCCGACTTTTCAACCTTGCTCGAAAATGGAACCTGTATGACGGCAAGAACCCGGTTGATTCCGTGCAAATGCCAAAGGTGGACAATCAGAGGACCGAATTTCTGACGGATGACGAGTTAACACGACTCATGGCGACACTGGACACTTGGCCTTGTAAAGACAGTGCGGCCTTCGTCAAGTTTGCCATGCTTTCAGGTGTGCGGCGCGGCGAACTTTTTAAACTTACTTGGGATGCCGTCGATTTTGAAAGAAACATGGTGAGTCTTAGAGATCCCAAGGGCGGGAAGACGACCACCCTGCCGATGAACTTACAGGCAATGGAAGTGCTTCGCTCTCTTGATGTAACATCTCCATTCGTGTTTCCAGGGAAGGACGGCAAAAAGAGGACGGATTTCTCAGGACCTTGGTTGAAGATACGCAAAGCGGCGGAACTGCCGCCCAATTTCCGGTTTTGTGGCCTGCGCCATAATTTCGCAAGTCACCTTGTATCCAACGGTGTGGGCCTTGGCGTTGTCCGCGACTTGCTTACCCATAAGCACGTCGGGACCACTGAAAGATATGCTCACTTTGCACCCGATGCCGTAAAAGCGGCGGCCGCAAAGGCAGGTGAGCTGCTTACGCCGAAGTCTGGACAGGTTTTGACAATCGTTAAATGATTTCAGATTCCAGGGATAGGGCGGGAATAGCTACCCCACTCGAAAAGTCCGTTTCCTGGCGGACCTGCCCTGGACCCCCACCAGGAAGTGCAAACCAGGAGTGCACAGTCCGATGGCAAAGCAGACTTTTAAGAAAACTCGTGAGAACGAAGAGAAAAAGCAATATCAGTTTGAGAGTCTTCTGAAACTCACTAGGGCCTACCAACAGTTCCTGCAAAAATATTCCCAGGCGGTAGAAGAAGAAATACAGGATCACATCGCATTTCAGAACCGGCCTGACCAGAAGCGGAAAGGTAAGGGTGAGTTTGACCCCGAATCATTATGGATATTTCGTTTTTTCTGTTGGTCCACAGAATCGGGAAGGGTGAGCGCGGAATTGGGCCGACGGATGGGGTATACTCCAACTCAATTAGCAGTAAGGGTGATAAGCGACGCGGGGTATTTCATGACAATGGACGGCAAGGTGAATCCGGAGGGTGCACCCATACTCAAGGATGGCCGATTTCTTACGCTTGAACTTGACCTAAGCGAAAGCAAGAAAGTGATTAAACAGCAGATTGACTTTTTCCTTAATACCTTTCATCCCAAGGTCAGACATCTTTCCAAAAAACGAGGTGGTAACATCCTGGAGCCGGAAGAAACCGACAAAATGATTCGTGTTTATGAATTGGTGGAAAATGAAAGCGGAAATGTCCTACATGCCACATGGAAGATGTATCCAGGCACCAATGGGAAACAACCGGCTTATGATGATGAGACAAACCGGCGCTGGCATAATATAAATGACTGGCACCACAAGATTAGCGAAATAATTCGAGGCTTATAACCCGCTTACGGTTCCTATCCTTTCCGTATTATTTTTTGGGTACCCCCCTTTTTCTTAGATATACGGCTTTTTCCGCGATTTGTATCCTTTCATGCAGATTTAAACTGAGTTTCTAAATTCAACGTATGAAAGGATGCAGTATGACTAATCTTCTGAGAGTTTCCAGAGTCAATGACAGGCCGGATTTTCCTTTGAGAGCGAGCACGCTTTACAAGTGGATTCACACCCGAAAGCACAAGGAGCTTTTTGTCCGTTTGGGCGGCGGCGTCTACGTCAATCTTGATAAGCTGGATGAGATAATCCGGAAAGGTGGCACGAAAACAAAATAAAAGCCGCGTGGCGGCGCGGCTATGCAAGGAATCTGACATGAAAGCTATCACATGAACTTTATCAAGGCGACCAAAGCAAGTCAACAAGCTGATAATAAGCACCAGCGCAATGAAACCCGCTGCCCATACACCCTTCAGCCTGCCATAACCTCTAGCTTATGGGAGCAAGGGCTATGAACGGATTTAATAGCACTCGTACAGCTTTGCAAACACCCCACAAAAAGAATCCCCCGAAAAGACCTTTCGGAGCTTACCTGGATGGAGAACTCATCCGCTCAAGGGCATGGCTCTCCCTGAGATCATCGGCGGTACAGGTCTATGCGCTTTTCGAGTCAATGGTTATCAAGCAGAAGCCGAAGAAGAAGGGCAAATCCATTCGTCTCAATGAGCGCAACCTAAAATTCACTTACAGCCAAGCCAAACTATAGGTTTCAGACAAAGCCGATTTACCCGTGCCCTGGATGAACTGATTGACCGTGGTTTCATCGAAGTCGTACAGCCTGGAAATGCAGCGACGAAAGAGGCAACCGTCTACGGCATGTCGGACACGTGGAAGAAATACGGAACCCCTGACTTCAAGGCAAATCAAAGGATTCAGGTAAAGCGAGGATTCTGCAAAGGGAGAAAGAAAAAGAACGTGGTGGATATGGCTTTAATTAACTAAGTACATGCGTATCCGCATGCGAAAGGGATTCAACCCCGACAAGTGGCAAAAGCGGTCTAAGTTCCTGACATCAATAGGGGTTATGCGGAAAATGAACTAACACCGTTTCGCATGTGAAGATTTTCAGCCTCACATGCGTTTCGACATGCGAAAACCCGAATCATCACATGCGGAAACAGATGTTAAAAAGGATGAACGATGAGCACACCACTTGAGGCGATTCACAAATTTTGCGTGGCCTGTGTCGGCAGTCCCTTCGAGGTAAAAGACTGCGGCGGCGATAAGTGTTTGAACGGCGAATGTTATCCGAACGGGGAATGCTGGTTTTATAAGTTTCGCCTGGGCAAAGGGCGACCGTCCGTGAAGCTGATACGCCAGATGTGCCTATGGTGTCAGGGCGGCAGCAAAGAATTCGTCAAAGATTGTTTCGAAGGAACGGGCCACTCAGGTGTGTCAGCTTGCCCGTTATGGCAATATCGTCTCGGCACGAACCCGAAACGGGCAGGGATAGGTCGAAAATTTCCTGCAATCGGTGCCGTGAGTGGACATTTTACCGGCTAGAATCCACGAACAGAACCGAGGCCGTATGGGATTTTCTCATCGTCTGAATAGTCCAGTGCTTTTTCCTTGCGCGCGTACCGTGTAAGGTATCTATTTCCCTTCCTTCCTCATGTCTAGGAATTTCGCGCGCGCGCACGCGCGTTAGGTGTCAACTAGCGGGGCCTAAAACAGCACACAAACGACATTTAGATACGCTAATCAGCAATGATTGCAACATCTTGGCAAATCTATGGCGTTCCTATCTGCCCTTCCTCTTTTCGTACGTTTCCCACCACTGGTAGCGGGTATCAGTGACGGAACGAACTTGAATTTCCCCGGTGATGCGGTTTATGCGGACATAATCATTGCCGTGGAAGTGGGAATAATAAAAGATTCCGCTTGCCGCGAAACCGCTGAACAAGTAAATCGACACAGCCCACAAGATCAAGACCGCGAGCCTGAACCAGTTGGATTTAAGCCAGAGGAACGCAGCCAGCGGGTAGTATTTCCAACCGGTGACGATATCTTGTTGGCTTAAGACAATATCGACTTCGCTTTTTTCCATTGTTATCCTCGTTGTTGGCTCGCCTACTGGTTAAATGGGCTACCATTAGTCTCGAATGTTCTCTAAAATATCATCAAAAAGATATATTGCTTCCCAATCAACTTGAACTAAATCTATACAACGTCCGGACACCTGAAAGTAATCATCCTCTATAACATTGCCGTCAGCGTCTATGCCTCCAAGTTTAGTTTCTTTTTTCACATCATCTATCTGTAAGACAATGGCAAACCTACCATTGACAAGTCTGTCATCGCTAAAGTTGTCGCTCTGTCGAAGTATGTCCAAATGAGAATGGGTTATTTCAGCCATGATAGCTATAGTAATGTCTTTTTTTACCAAGTGATATTCGAACCGGGCGATATATCCTTTTGGAGTTAGGTCAATGTCTTTTAAGCGTGCAATTATTATTATTGATTCATTATTTCCAACGCGAAAAACATCACGCACATCTAAAGTGTTAATATGCGAACGTTTCTTTTTCAATACTGTACCCCAATCCATAACAGCATTATATTTCCTAGATAATGCGGCAATTAAGTCGTACTGTTCCTTCTTCCTCGATAAATCATGTTCCTGTTTAGCTATTTTCTTTTCTGTTTCCTTGTGGCGTGAATATACGAAATAGCCACCGACTATTGAAATTATGACAATGAATATCAAGATTGATTTAATTCTCATAAAATCGCTCCAAGAATGCGGAAAACGAATTATTACCTGGTGTTGGATTTCAAATTAAATGGACTTATTTGACCTGATTGAATGGCACAAACGATTTATGACGTTGTTCACCTTTTTTCTCTGCCAATAGAACACCACGGTTGGCCAAAGAATTACTGTGATGAGAATAACTATCCAATTCGGGAGATCATTCGCTCTCAGCCAATTCCACTCTTTGCCTTTCGGCTTCCACTCCCTTGCGAGGCGCTGTGCCTCTGCAAGTTGGGCTGGTGTCATTTTCTCGGCAACCATATCTCTGGACTCTTTGGCGTGCAATGCGCCTTGCGCCGCCGCCAAATTAAGCCACATATGCGCCAGCACATAGTCCTGCGGCACGCCTTCACCGTCTCCGTACATGAATCCTAGATTGCGTTGAGCAGCAGAATTACCTTGTTCTGCTGCTTTGCGATTCCACTTCACGGCTTCGATATAATCCTGTGGCACACCTTCGCCCATATGATACATCAGTCCCAGATACCATTGCGCGTCGGCATCCCCTTGCTCAGCCAAAGGCTTAAACACTTTATAAGCCTTGACGTAATCACCTCTGTCATAGGCCGCTTTACCGTCATCGTAACCGGTACTTGGAGCCGCAGCCTTCGGTTCCACACCCGGAAGCGGCGTAAGCTTTTCCCCTGGATTTACAGGAATTATCTCTTGATAGATGTCGTCTGGTACTGCGGCCACTGGTCGCCTTCCTTCGGGATCATGAGCAAGGACTGTGAATCCGACCAGTAAAGCAATTAAAAGCAGCAAATTTAATCTTGTCGTTTTGGCCTCCTCGATCTGGCGGGTATCAATGGCAAGAAGGCAAGCAGGAGAATATGGTACTGAAATTACATTACTTCTCACATTCCGGTTTTGCAAGAAATTTTTTGGACGGCGGCTCGGCTTGGAGAGTCTGGCATTGGGAGGGTATGGGTTGAGCATTGAAAGTCCATTGTACGTAATTCTGGAAAGGTCCCTGCTTTGTTTTTCCCCTTCCGACTTTTTTATAGTAGTCCGCAAAAACTATGCATTTTCCCCCGCGCGTATCGGGCCGGAAAACTCCAGAAGTTTAAAACTTAAAAAATTGTGCGGGGACCTCGGATAGGGTATGTGATTGGGTGCGCGTCCTGAATGTCCCCCGTGGCCACCTCCCGCCGGGCGGATGGGACCCATCCACGTCTACTGAAACGACATGGGCTTATCCAAAATGGACAAGTGTCGGATTTGGGTAAAATCTCTCGACATGGATTTCCGTCGTTTCATTTAATTAAGAGGGTCCTATCAATCCCGACTAAACTGGAGCTCACAGAATCAACGCTGGAACTGACAGAGTTCAAACTGGAACTGACAGAATCAACGCTGGAACTGACAGAATCAACGCTGGAACTGACAGAGTTTAAACTGGAACTGACAGAATCTACTGCATTGGCATTTTGAGCCAAGCTATTAGAAATGTTGTCGATTCCATGATACACAACGAAAAGAGAAGCCGCCCAGAGCAGCACCACGAGTAATCGAAACCACTCATGGCCGATCCATTGAAGCACCCCCATAGTCTGCCAACGCTCTTTCAAATTAGGTCTGGCGGTTTTGATTTCCTCTTCCAAATCAATGACCTCATTCATCTCTTCTACTCCATCAAGTGTGTGAACATTTTTCGACTAGAATCTCGAAGACGATGTTTGATATGGCCGGGTGTATGAACGTCGATTTCAAGCGCCGAAATGCCCTTCTGCGTGGGCCTATTATCCGGTGAAAATCGAGCAGGCCGGTATCCTGAGACTCGCATTTCTGGAGTGAAGATTCGAGCGGCGAAAGACGGCTTCAAATTCCGTCCGTGCACGCAATATGCACGCAACAGAAAGGGCCTACAGAGCAACGTCTGTAAGCCATTGATTTTACTAACGCGCCCAGGGTGATTCGAACACCCGACCTACGGATTCGTAGTCCGGCACTCTATCCAGCTGAGCTATGGGCGCAAACCTAACTTTAATTTCTAGCAAGAAATCGTCCTGAAAGCAAGGGTTAGGACGGAGGGTGAAGAGTGAAGAGTGAAGGGTGAAGAGTGAAGGGTGGAGATGAGTGAAGGATGAAGAGTGAGGGGTGATGGGTGAGGGGGGAGGGGGAGGCAGGGAGCGGGGAGCGGGGAGGGGGAAGCAGGGAGCGGGAAGGGTGAAGGGTAAGGCGGGAAGCAGGGAGCGGGGAGCAGGGAGCGGGAAGAGTGAAGAGCGAAGAGTGAAGAGTGAAGAGTGAAGGGTGAGGCGGGAAGCAGGGAGCGGGAAGCGGGGAGCGGGAAGGGTGAAGAGTGAAGGGTGAAGAGTGAAGAGTGAAGAGTGAAGAGAAAGAGCAAAAGAAAATAATTCCTTGTGGTTCTATCGCTTCGCGAGGAGCAGTGAACAGAAAAAAATAACTCCTCTTGGTTCTATCGCTTCGCGAGGAGCAGTGAACAGAAAAAAAATAACTCCTCCTGGTTCTATCGCTACGCGAGGGGTGAATGGGCCATAGACAGGCCGCGTTTCACCCCATGGTTTTTTTCCATTCACCTATTCACCTACTCACCCGCTTTTTTGTTTGCAGATTGCTTTGAAATAAATTCACCTGCGGAGGTGATTCTGGCGTAAAGTCCGTTCAGCGCCGCGAGGAAAGCCGACTGAACATGGGCGGCAGGGACTGTTGCACCTCCGAACGAGAGTTGTCTTGCCGCGCAGGCATCATGCACCAGCGTGCAGCCAAAGCCATAGTCGAAGGCGGCGCGCGTCGTTGCGTCCACGCACATTTGTGTCATCATGCCGGCTATTACAAGCCGGGTGATGCCCTCTTTTTCGAGAATTTCCCGCAGGGGTGTATCACGGAAGCTGTTTGGATAGTTTTTTTCGATGAGGGCCTCTGTAGAAAGAGGCCTCACGTTTTCGTGAATTTCGACCCCCCGGCTGCCCGGCAGAAAGAAAGTCGCCCCGGGCCGCACGGATACATGACGGACATGAATGACCGGCATTGCCCTTTTCCTGAACAAATCGAGGACCTCACGGGCGCGCAGGCTCGCTTCCAGGCTGCCCGGCACTTCCATGTTTCCCCCTGGGAAATAATCGTTCTGGATATCGATCAAAATAAGCGCCGTTTCCATATCTTTTCCTCCATAAGAGTTTTCAGTTTCGAGTTCTTAGTTTTTAGTAACCACTCAAGACTCTGCAAGAGTTTTCAGTTTCGAGTTTTTAGTTTTTAGTAACCACTCAAGACTCTGAAGAGTTTTTAGTTTCGAGTTTTTAGTTTTTAGTAACCACTCAAGACTCTGAAGAGTTTTTAGTTTCGAGTTTTTAGTTTTTAGTAACCACTCAACTGCCGGCTATTCACGATTCACGATTCCCTGCTTCCCGCTCCCCGCTCCTTGCTTCCCGCTCCCTGCTCTTATAGCCTTCCCGACCTCAGGATGGAGGCAATCAGCCATATTCCTAGAAGGGTGGCGACCGCGTAACCGCTGACCCCCAGGATGGCGGTGAGCGAAACGGTCTGGAGGCCGAGAAAGTCAAAGGTGAACTCCATGATTTTCTGGCCGGAATTTAGAATCATAGCGCCGGCTATGATCGACGCTGCAACTATGATCCCGACCGTCAGCCGGTTTACGCCTTTTTCGACTTGGGCCCGCGCCTCCTCCATGCCGGTGAGGCGAAGTTCCATCTGCTGCCTGCCGGCAGCGGTCTGCCTGAGGATGTCGTTAAAATGTTTGGGGATACTCCTTGCATAGCCGCTCAACGCGCGGCCCTCCCGATCGAGATTTCTCAGGATGCTCTGGGTGTTTAAGCCGCGCTGTAGGAGCTGTTTGGCAAAGGGCTTTGTCACCTCGAGGATGCTCGCGTCGCTGCCAAGTATCTTTCCGAGCGCCTCGGTCTGGATAAATGTTTTCAGAAGCAGCAGCAGATTTCTTGGAAGCCTGACGTGATATTTCAGGACAAGATCCATCAGTTGGTCATATACGTCTTTTACCGAAATGTGCTGAAGGGACCGGCCATAGAAGGATTCGCTTACGTCCTTGAGATCTCCACGGAGCGCTTTCAGGTCCATATCCTCGTTTATCAGCCCTGCGTCCGTCAGGGCATCCATGACCATGTCGTAGTCGTGTTCGGCGTATCCGAGAAAAAGGTTGGCGATCTGGCGCATCATCTCCTCGTCCAGATAACCGGTTATGCCGAAATCCACGAGGCTCACCCGTCCGTCGTACATTACTATTGTGTTTCCGGGGTGCGGGTCGGCATGGAAAAAGCCGTAGAGCATGAGTTGGCGGGAAAAGGAGCGCAACCCGATCATTGCCACTTCTTTAGGGTCGATTCCAGCCGCGCGGATCTCTTCGACCTGGTCCATCTTTATGCCTTCGATGTGTTCCATAACCAGCACAGACCTGGTCGTGTAGTCCCAATGGACCTTCGGGATGTAAATCTCCTTGATCTGCTCGAAATTCCCGGCGAACTTTTCAATGCTTCCGGCCTCGATCATCATATCGATCTCGCGGGTTATATTGCGCTCGAATTCCCGGACAAGATTCGTTGCGCCGATGACCCTGCCGATTTCGAGTGCTCTTTCAGCCTTGCCGGCCAGATAATACATCAGGCGAAGGTCCTCTTTTATCCGGCGGTCGATACCGGGGCGAATGATTTTGACCGCGACCTTTTCGCCCGAATGCAGCTTTGCTATATGCACCTGGCCAACAGAGGCCGCCGCGATGGATTTTTCGTCGAATTCGGCGAAGATTTCCAGGAGGGGCCGTTTGATCTCTCGTTCGATAACCGCCTTGACCTCCTCGAAAGAGACCGGAGGCACCATGTCCTGGAGTTTCTTGAATTCAGCTATGTACTCGGGAGGGAAGATGTCGGCCCGGGTGCTCATGAGCTGGCCCAGCTTTACGAAACTCGGCCCCAGTTCCTCGAGCGCCAGCCGGATGCGGCGGGCGGACGGGAACCCTCTGCGCAGAAACATCTCCCCGTCCGAGCCCTCCGGGCGTGTTTTCCTGGCGCCGAACACCCTTTCAAGAAGGTCTCCAAACCCGTGTTTGACGAGCACACCGGTGATTGCGCCCAGCCTTCTAAGCCCTTTAAGTCCGTACATTCCTCTGGAGATCTTCATTTGATTTCCTTGTATGTCACTCTTCACCCCATGCTTTGCGGCTTCGTGCGATTTTCTTCTTCACCCCCGCCCAGGTATCGGTCAGCAGAAAAGATTTTTCCCATCTTTCAAGGAAAAGAAGATACATTTCATAGGGAATGGAAAAAGTCATCTCGTCGGTTTTCATGAACTTCCTGTCCGACGGGTCCCATCCTCCGATAACGGCCTTCATCCTGCCCTGTTTCAGGTAGTGCAGGGGCCATGTGACAATGTAGCTGCACCCCGCGCCGAACGGTGAGGCAACTACTTCGAAATCCTCGGTAACGAACGTGGCAAGCGTGCATAAACCGGCCATCGTCTCACCCCTGGCAAAGAAAGTGACAATTTCCGGCGTTTCATTCTCTTTGAACAGGCTGAGAGGTTTGAATACGCAGAACCTGGCGGGGGCCGGCCGGGGTTGCAGTTCATTGAAAAACCGCCGTGTCACCTCCGGTGAGGGAAGATAGCGTTCACCATCGAGCCGCCCCGGGATGCCGGTTGAGACGTAATGGGCAATGAATTCGAGCTGTGGCCTGTGGAAGCCGAGGTAGAACGAACCGCCTATGCACCCGAAGCGCCTGGCTTCGAAATAGGCAGCGGACTTTTTCTTTCGGGCAAGCCATATATTTCCCATTACGCACGACCAGTTCTGAAACAGCGCAGAAAAGTCGACCTCGCCCCGCTCCTCCATCTCGCAGGAGAAAGCGGCGCCCTCCTTTGGCACGAACCCGCTCTCAGGCTCCGTACCGGTATAGAACACGCCGAAAGGTTCCTCGGAGTACCCAAGGGCTTCCAGAAATGCACCCGGTTGCTCACTCATACAATCTCCTTCGAAAATCAGTTCACTTTCTCATCTACCACATCTCTGGGATGTTTTTAAAGCGCCTTGAGAACATGGCTCACAGGTAGTCGTGCTCGTTTGATCTTTCGAAAAAATCGGGCAGGGAGAAATGAATGAGGGACGGGTAAGATATAACTCAAGTCACCAGAGCCGCCGAACAGCCTGCGGGAATCGCAACTGCCGGCCGTCCTGAGGAACATGCCGCCGGAAGAGCCCGGCAAAAAAACACCGGCCCCAGGTCATCTCAGTCAGTGTGAAATGATCACTGGCGCCGGGGATGGGATTTGACTGGAACGCCTAATTTCGATGCCGCCAGTGTCCAGGCACCCATGCCCCATACCGGTTATAGTGGCCGCGAATCCATACCCTGGCAGGATATGGCGGAGGCGCGCCGTAATAGACCGGCGCCGGAGGGGGGGCATAGTAGTAGTGGGGGCCACAGTAGGGACAAAAAGGAGCAGTTGCAATAGCTGCTGCGGTTCCAACAGCGGCCGCGGCCACAGCGAACGGGAAGAGAAGCGGGTTGCAGTAATAGCATTGGGCATTTGCAGGGGTGGCCGGAACAATCATGAACAGGGCCAGCCCGATGCACGCCAAAATGACGATCTTTCGCGTATTCATTTTTGCCTCCTGATTTGTAGCGGTCAATAACGTTTTGCAACTCTTTATGACCGAAATGACGTATGGGTCTTTGAATTAGTCTACTTTGGAAGCTGGAAAATTCATACCCGGGAGTTTGAATCGGTACAAGTTTTATCGAGCTGGACAGTCACGAATTTGAACCAGTAAGACCCGGAAATCCTGATGATTTCGGCGAATGTCCGCAGCCATTTCCCCTTGGTGAAAACAGCCGTGGCGCCCAACTGGTAGCATTCACACAACTCTGACCACTCAGTTGAATCGGTGAGCACCACCACGTCCAGATGACTGAACTCAGGATCATTTCTTATGTCCCTGAGTACGTCCCTTCCACTTAGACCGGGCATATACAGGTCCAGCAGAACCAGATCGGGGCATTCGGGTTTAATGTCTGCGTATTTTCCACGACCGCGCAGGTAATCCAGCAGTTCGGAACCAGAGCCAAGTATCGTAAGAGTATGGTCCAGTTCGCTTTCGTCCAGGGCCTCTTTTATGATAAAGCAATCATCCTCGTCATCGTCAACCATGACAATTGAGACTTTTCGGCCCGTTTCCCACATCGCCGTCTCCGCTTTCGACTTGCAAACAAAACGAGGAGAGAACAAAAATGTCAGGTCTGGACACATTATTCGGAAAACTGGAAAATGGACCAGGCAGTTTTCACATTAATCGGATTAACCTCCTCATGGACCAGAGGCCCGATGAAAGGACTGATATTTCCGCCCAAAGGCTGGTTCCTGTAAGCCGGGCAAAGCAGCTTGAGCCATGGACAACGGGTTTTGATTCTAGCGAAATCCGCCTGCTATGGAAATAAAAACTTCATCAGATCCTCCTTAAATAAACTATTGACAGACCATAGTGTTTTGTGCGAAATAGTCCACTAATACCATGGAAATTGTTGCTTATCGGAGAAAGCTGTAGTGAAATTATCAACCAAAGGCCGGTACGGCGTTCGCCTCATGTTCGATCTTGCCCTCCACGCAGGAGACGGACCAGTTGCATTGAAGGATATTGCGGCGCGGCAGGAAATCTCGGAGAAGTACCTCTCCAATCTTATTCCCCTCCTCAAGAATGCAGGATTCGTTCACTCGGTCCGGGGTTCCCAGGGAGGGTATACGTTGGCGAGGCCGCCCCGGGACGTCACCTTGAAAGATATCCTGCTCGTGCTGGAAGGATCGATGTGCCTGGTCGAATGCGCTGAAAAGCCCCTGCTCTGTCAGCGTTCCGAGGACTGCCTTATGCGGGACGTCTGGTCCGAAGTAACCGGAAAAATGCTCGAGGCGCTTGAATCCTTTACGCTGGAGGCGCTGACGGAAAGGCAGAAGCTCAAAACGAGAGTGCTGTCTTACAGCATCTGACCGGCGGTTGATCCGGAGCTCTGCCGGGGACTCAATATGACCTTCCCACTTCTGAGGGGATTTCGATATGGGCGAGAGAAAAATAGTCAATGACGCAATAATAAAGGACATTGTCGAAATGGTTCACGGCATCACACTGGGAACCATTACGATCTCTGTATACGACTCCAGAATTGTCCAGGTGGACATAACCACGACGGAAAAAAAGAGATTCGATGATGTGTGGCTGCTTGAAAATGGCGGGGGAATTTAGCGGTCCTGAAGTTCGGGCATTTAACGGGTTGATTTTGACAACCCGAGGTTGAGGTTTTCGCTGTTGGGATTATTATTTAGTTTTGCTTTTCCCTCATGTATTTCAAATCTAAGGAGAAAACGATGGCGCAAGCTGAAAATAGCGGATGGGGGCTGGAGACAATAGGATTGCACGGCGGACAGGTCCCCGACCCAACAACCGGCGCGAGGGCAGTTCCGATCTACCAGACTACTTCTTATGTATTCAAGAGTACGGACCATGCTGCAAATCTTTTTGCCCTGAGAGAATTTGGCAATATTTATTCCCGGATCATGAATCCGACCAACGATGTCCTGGAACAGCGCATCGCTATGATCGAAGGCGGAAGCGGAGCATTGGCGGTCGCGAGCGGGCAGGCCGCAGAAACTTTGGCTCTTCTTAATATTACGCGACCCGGAGATGAAATTGTCTCGGCTGACAATCTTTACGGCGGAACCTACCAGCTCTTTCACTACACTTTTCCCAAACTTGGAAGAAAAGTAAAATTTGTTAATTCGACAGACCCCACCAGCTTCAAGAAAGCTTTGACAGAAAGGACACGGGCCATTTATGCCGAAACTATCGGCAATCCCAAACTGGACGTGCCCGACTTCGAGGCAATTGCAAAAATCGCTCATGATGCAGAGGTGCCTTTCGTTGTCGATAATACAGTCGGAATAGGCTTGTTCCGTCCATTTGATTTTGGCGCGGACATCAGTGTTATGTCGGCGACAAAATATGTCGGCGGCCATGGGACCTCCATTGGCGGGCTGATTGTAGACGGCGGAAAATTCAATTGGGGAAACGGCAAGTTTCCCGAATTCACGGAACCGGACCCGAGCTATCACGGGCTGAAATTCTGGGATGTCTTCGGTGACTTCCCCGGCTTGGGCAATGTCGCTTTCATACTCAGGGCACGTGTACTGTGGCTTCGCGATATCGGGCCGGCATTAAGTCCATTCAACGGTTTTCTTTTCATTCAGGGGCTCGAGACGTTAACCCTCAGGCAGGAGAGACATTCCGAGAATGCACTGCAAGTGGCGAAGTTTCTCAAGGGGCACCCGCTTGTAAACTGGGTCGTTTACCCTGGCCTTGAAGACAATCCGAACCATCCGATTGCAAAAAAATATCTCAACGGGCATTATGGATCGATCATCGGTTTCGGAATAAAAGGCGGCCTCGAGGCTGGAAAGAAATTCATCAATTCCGTTAAGTTGCTTTCGCACCTTGCCAATATCGGAGATGCAAAAAGCCTGGTCATCCATCCTGCTTCGACAACACACCAGCAACTCACCAGGGAAGAGCAGGAAGCGACCGGCGTCACTGAAGATTATATACGGCTTTCGATAGGCCTGGAAAATGTCCGGGACATCATCAACGACATAAGCCAGGCGATGGAGAAGATGAAGTGAGTCAAAAAGAGAGTATAGGTATCGTTGAGACCAAATCCATAACTATCTCTCCGCCGGGAGGGTTTTTGCTGGAGTGCGGCCGGAAGCTTGAAACGGTCACAATCGCCTACGAAACGTATGGAGAACTCAACCGCGAACGCACCAATGCGATCCTGGTCGTCCACGCCCTGTCGGGAGACGCCAATGCAGCGGGCTTTCACCGTGGGGCCCGGAAGCCGGGATGGTGGGACGGCATGATTGGTCCCGGAAAAGGTTTCGATACCGATAAATATTTCGTAATATCCTCTAACATCCTGGGGGGCTGCAAGGGGACGACGGGGCCTTCGAGCATCGATCCTGCCACGGGAAAACCCTACGGGCTGAGTTTTCCGCTCGTATCGATCCATGACATGGTGGACTGCCAGAAACTGCTCGTGGATCACCTCGGCATTGAGAAGCTCCTGAGCGTCTCGGGGGGGTCGATGGGCGGGATGCAGGTGCTGTCATGGCTTACCCGGTATCCGGACCGGGTGCGCAGCGCAATCCCTGTTTCCACTGCGATTAAGCACTCGCCCCAACAAATTGCCTTTGATGAAGTGGGCAGGCAGGCAATAATGGCCGACATCCACTGGAAGTCGGGGAACTACTACGGCGGGCCGCCTCCGGCCAGGGGATTGTCGGTTGCCAGGATGGTCGGCCACATCACTTACATGAGCGACACCTCGATGCGCGACAAGTTCGGGAGGCAGCGCAAGGACAGTATCGATCCCTTCAAGTTCGACCCCGACTTCGAGGTTGAAGGATATCTCCACTATCACGGCGAAAACTTCGTGAAAAGATTCGATGCAAACTCTTACCTTTACATCACCAAGGCGATGGACAACTTCGACGCCGCCGAGGGCGGGTCCCTCCACGAATTGTTGAGGGGGACCGATGCAAAGGTCCTTGTGATTGCCTTCAAGTCCGATTGGCTCTATCCGGCGTACCAGACCAAGGAAATCGTCAGGGCCTGCAAACTTGCCGGCATCGAGGCTACTTACTGCGAAATCGATTCTACCTACGGGCATGATGCTTTCCTGCTTGAAATAGAGGAAGAGACGCACCTGATTACCCATTTCCTGAAAAAGGTCTACAACGGGTACGAGGTTATGAGCGAATATGCCGTCTGAGCCCATCCGGTTGGACCACCGGATTATTGCTGAACTGATAGCCCCCGGTTCCTCGGTCCTCGATCTTGGGTGCGGTACCGGAGAGCTGCTCTACATGCTGATAAAGGACATAGGAGCACACGGCCAGGGCATAGAGATCGACGAACAGGCCATTTACACATGCGTGGCCCGGGGCTTGAACGTATTGCACGGCGACATCGACGTGGGGCTTTCCGAGTATCCGGACCGTTCGTTCGATTATGTAATCCTCAATCAGAGCTTACAGCAGGTCAGGCACGTCGAACCGGTGCTCGATGATTCTTTAAGGGTTGGAAAGAAAGTAATCGTTGGGTTTCCCAATTTTGTCCATTACCGCGCAAGGTTGCAGTTTTTCTTCAAGGGCAGGGCGCCTGTCACGCCTTCCTTGCCCTATCAATGGTATGAATCACCAAATCTTCACTTTCTGAGCATCAGCGATTTTTTCGTATTCTGCCGAGACAAAGGCATTACAATCGAACGCTGCGAGTACATTGGAGATAGGGGGCGCCTTTCCAGGTTCCCAAATATATTTGCGCAAATCGGCATATTCGTGATTTCCAAATGAGGTTGGTTTATCTTAGATGGAAACACAGTCGGCCCGGAACTCAGTCAACCGGATTCGAAGTTCGCTTATGGTCAAAGTCATCTTTAAAAATGCGGAATGGCAAATACCCGGCAACATAACCATCCGGGAACTGATAACAGACTTGGGACTTAACCCCCAAAGCGTTCTGGCTGTCAAAGACGGCAAGCTGGTCAATAATGAAACCGGACTTGGAAATCAGGGCGAGGTCAAGCTGATTTCCGTCGTTTCGGGAGGATAGGAGCTAAGTGGGGGTACATCGTTGCCGCATGTGCTCGGCGGATAGTGTCATCAATATGCGCCAGCACAGACTCGCTCTGTGTGAGGTGCATTTTGTGGAGTGGGTTGAGAAGATAACATTCAGCTTCATCAAAAAGCACCGGATGTTCGAACCTGACGACCGGATACTGGTTGCGGTATCGGGGGGGAAAGACAGTCTGTCCCTGTGGCGCATTCTATTGAAACTGGGCTTCCAGGCCGATGGGTTGTATCTGGATCTCGGGATAGAGGCAGGGTGCAGCTATTCAAAAAGATCGGGCGAGTATGTCGAAAAATTTGCGCAAAACATCTCCCCCAAAGTGAAAGTGCATGTCCTGGATTTAGCTGATATCTATGGGAAAACAGTACCGGAAATGGCCGGCCGGAGAAAGGGTGGAAGAAAAAAATCCTGCTCGGTCTGCGGCCTGGTGAAACGGCATGAAATGAATCGCGTTGCTCGTGAACTCGGCTACACGGTCATTGCCACAGGCCATAATCTGGATGACGAAGCGGCTGTTTTGTTTGGGAATGTTCTCCACTGGGAAGCCGAATATCTTGTCAGACAATCGCCCGTGCTCCCGGCGGATGGTGTGGGCCTGGTGAAGAGGGCAAAACCTCTTGCCCGGTTTTATGAGCGCGAAACCGCCGCTTATGCGATCATCTGCGACATTGAATATATGCAGGAGGAGTGCCCGTTTTCAGTGGGAGCGACAAGCCTTCGTCTAAAAGAGGTCCTGAACTCCATGGAGAATAGTTCTCCAGGGACCAAGCTGCAATTCTACTTCAGCTTTTTGCGGGCCAAAGAAAACAGCCTTATCCCAGGGTACAAACGGCCCGAACTTCGCCCTTGTGACAAATGCGGGCAAGCAACCGGCTCTCCCGGCCCGTGCGCCTTTTGCCGCCTGCTGGAACCTGCGCGGGCGGCGAGCCGCCGCGGCCAGGATTGATGCTGCCAGAATCTCGAAACTTCGCAAAGCGGCATGCCGGGGACTTGGACAGGATTAACAGGATTGAGAAAGGTTTTCCACACAGTCCTCAGCACTCAGTCCTCAGTCCTGAACATGGAGGTTAGTATGCAACCCATCTATCTCGACTACAACGCTACGACCCCCACCGACCCTGCCGTAGTCGAAGAACTTCTTCCTTATCTGACCGAGGTATTCGGCAATCCTTCCAGCAGCCACCCTTACGGGAAAAAGGCCGGCGAGGCGGTGGAACTGGCGCGAACCAGGGTGGCGGCCCTTCTGGGCTGTGATTCGGCGCAAGTCATCTTCACCAGCGGCGGTACCGAGTCCAATAACCAGGCCCTCATCGGCGCCGCTTTTGCCAACAGGGACCGCGGGAAGCACATCATTTCCACCACAATCGAACATCCTGCGGTTCTGAACCCTGTCCACTGGCTGGAAGGGCAGGGCTTCACGGCCACCTATCTGCCGGTTGACGGCGCCGGCCGCCTCGACCCTCAGACAGTGCGCCGGGCCGTAACCGGCGAGACCGTCCTCATCAGTGTCATGCACGCCAATAACGAAGTTGGGACGATCCAGCCGTTGGCCGAAATCGGGGCAATCGCCCGTGAAAAAGGGATCATATTTCATACCGATGCGGCCCAGTCGGTGGGTAAGATCCCAACGCGGGTGGACGACCTGCGGGTGGACCTCTTGACGGTCGCCGGCCACAAGCTTTATGCCCCCAAAGGGGTTGGCGCTCTTTTCATCCGGAGCGGGATAAAAATCAACACCTTTCTGCACGGCGCCGGGCAAGAAGGGGGCCGCCGTGCGGGTACGGAAAATGTTCCTTATATCGCGGCCCTTGGCAAGGCGGCCGAATTGGCCGCAGAGCGCATGGCCGCCGATGGCGCCAGGATTCTATCCCTGCGGGAGCATTTCCACAACAAACTGCGCGACCGGGTGGATGGCATGGAGTTGAACGGACACCCAACCGAGCGGCTCCCCAACACCCTCAACGTAAGCTTCCGCGGGGTGGTCGGGGCAGACCTCCTGGCGCAGACCCCGGAGATCGCCGCCTCCACCGGATCGGCCTGCCATGAAGGCAGTGGTGAATTGTCCGGGGTGCTCAAGGCTATGGGGACATCCCGCGAGCAAGGTTTTGGCGCTGTTCGCTTGAGTCTTGGCCGGCTCACCACGGTTGAGCAAATAGAGCGCGCAGCCGAGGTTCTCGCTGCGAAAATCAGGGAACTTCGCGCAGCCCGGCACTGAGCGATTCACCCCTGAATGACAGCCTCATTTTTCTGGAACACGCGACAGGAGCTCGATTCCTTGTCAAACTGGCGGCATTCATTCTTTGTGCAAAAAGGAGAATCGACATGGGAAGGATATTTGAGGACAACAGTTTGAGCATCGGCCGGACCCCGCTGGTCCGCATCAATCGAATCACGGCAGGGTTGCCCGGGATCGTGTTGGCAAAGATCGAAGGGCGCAACCCCTCCTATTCGGTGAAGTGCCGGATCGGGGCGTCCATGATCTGGGCTGCCGAGGCGCAGGGAAAGCTAAAAGCAGGCCAAAAGGATGTAACCGTGATCGAGCCGACCAGCGGCAATACGGGAATCGCCCTGGCGTTTGTCTGTGCGGCCAGGCAATACCCATTGGTTCTAACCATGCCTGAAACCATGTCCCTTGAACGCCGGCGTATGCTCAAAGCATATGGGGCGGAATTGATTTTGACCGAAGGCGCCAAGGGCATGCCCGGGGCCATTGGTAAAGCCGAAGAAATCCTGGCCGGTGACCCGAAGAAATACTTCATGCCTCAGCAATTCAAGAATCCGGCCAATCCGGAGATACATTTCAAGACCACCGGCCCCGAGATTTGGGACGATACCGACGGCGGCATCGATATCCTGGTCTCGGGGATAGGAACGGGCGGCACCATTACCGGTGTAAACCAGTTTGTCAAGGGCACAAAAGGGAAAGCCATCTGGTCGGTTGCGGTCGAGCCGATTCATTCACCGGTGCTGACCGCCATCCGCAATGGGGAACCGCCGAAGCCGGGACCGCACAAAATCCAGGGCATTGGCGCCGGATTCAAACCTGACGTTCTGGACCTGAGTTTAGTAGACGAAATAGCCACTGTGTCAAACGATGAGTCGGTGGAAATGGCGAGGCGTCTGCACAGGGAAGAAGGAATCACCTGCGGGATTTCCAGCGGCGCAGCGATGGCCGCGGCCGTTCAATCGGCATCTTTGCCCGCAAACAAAGATAAGATAATTGTCGTCGTCCTGCCCGATGCGGGTGAACGCTATCTATCAAGCGTTTTGTTCGAAGGTATTAACCCCTGAGACGCAAAGGACGCGGGGGAGATGACAAAGGCATGATCTGCCCTAAATAAAGCGTTTCTGCGTATCTTTGAGATATTTTTCCTCGAGCAGGGTAATGATTTTCTTGATTATGTTGCGGCGAATGTCGAGTTCCACAGGGAGGTTGGGATCCTGGTGGGCTTCGTTCACGCGGGTTCCCACCAGGAAAAAGATAACGTCGCTGTCAAGCAGAATCGATACAAGTTCGGAGGCGGCGTTGGACCTCGCCGTCTCGGGCTTTTGCCCGCTCTCAAGCATTTCCGCCACCTTGCTGAGGGTAATCGTGCCTTCGGTTATCAGTTCGATCCCCGCCATCCTTGAAGGCGGAGGAATTTCCGGGTCGACATTGTCCAGGTCCATTTCGATCTCTTCGTCAAGTTCGCGGCCCAGAATCTGGGCGGTTGTGCCACCGCAAATCACTTTTCGCCCGTTGAAAGATTTGACCACTGCGGCCAGTTCCTGGTCTTTAGCCTCCGAAAATGGCGGCCCGGTTACAAGCAGCAGAAAACGGGGATGCCGCAGATATATCACCCCGCAGGTGATATCGTCCTTTGGTTCGAAGGAGTCGATCTGGCGTGCGTGAATCGCGATTTTCCTCGAGAGTTGCCGCGAGGATAACCCCTTTTCCCAGCCAATCCACTTCGCGATATTCCTGGTCACCTCCTTGACGCCCCATCCGAGCGGGTAGCCGGGAAGTCCCATGCCTGCCTGGCTGACGCCATCGGAAAAATAGACGATCCTATCGCCTATCTGCATATCGAACTCGGAGATGTTGACTTCCCGCGCGCTCCATTTCTTGAGCTGTATCCGGGTCCCGGGCACCTGGACGAGTTCGACGCCCCTGAGCAGCACGTAAGCGGGATTTCCGTGCTCTATTACGCGGGCGTGTCCCGAGCCGTTGATGTCGATTATGGTGAAAGTCGAGTAGCTGATCTTTCTAACCTTACAGACAGGCAGGGTCTCCATAATGACTTCGGCGGTCTCGCTCACATCGGCGTAATTGGAAATGTACTTCAAGGCCATGGTGGCCGTGAGGTTCGCCAGAACGCTCGCCTTTATCCCGCTGCCCAGTCCGTCGGAGAGGCAGGTGATCACGCGGTCTTCTTCCTTGATCTTATGGGTCAGCACTACGTCACCGGAGACATATTGCCCGTACTTGTTATACTGGTAGGAGTCGATATCGAGAAAAAAATCCCGGGTGGTTTTTATCATTCGACCTCCTGTGTGGTTACGGCCTGGATTATGGAGTTGAGGATTACTTCGGATTCCGCCGCATTTTCGCCCAACAGGTAAGCTATCTGCTGAACCGTTTCCAGATTTTTCTTGATAACCTCTTGCGCCTTCTGAATCATGGCCTCTTTATGAACGGTCGGCTTGGTGATGTCCTGGAAAATGCCGCACACGACCCTATTTTTTTCGATTGAAAAGATGTCCACGTGGAGCACCGATTTTTTGTGCCTCAGATCACGACTGAGCATATCCTCGCCTTTCTCGAGCACCGTTTTGAAAAGCGAATGGAACGGCGCGATCTCACGCAGAAGCACACCCTCCAGGCCGGGCTTTCTGCGGAAGGCTGTTTCAACGTCAGGGCCTAAAAGCCTTGCGAAATTCATATTGCACTCGATCAACCTGATCTCCTCATCGACCAGCACGATTGCGCTGGGGACCTTCTCCATCAGGACGTTGGCCTTCTTCTGCGCCAGTTTTCGCATGTAGGAGACGCACATCACCTTCTCGGCCTTGCCGTCGATCAGCGCTTTTGCAAATTCACGGCAGTTGTCATAACCGCAGCCGCCGCAGTTCAGTTCGTCCTCAGGACCGTACTTGCCAACCGACTGAAGGGCCTGCTTCATTATCTTGTCACTGTACTCCTTGACAAGAACGGGATCGGGGGTGGGTCCGGCTGACTGCTGAGCTTCAAGCGCTCGAGGTATCTCGTTTCGGGGAAATTTTGCATAGTCCATGATCTGGCAGCGCTTCCAGGCGGTAGCTTGACGCTGGCTGGCCTTGGGGCCGTTTACGCAACCACCCTCGCAGGCCAGCAGCTCAAGAAAGACGGGGTGGGAAAGGCGCATTTCATTCAGGCCTGAAATTGCCTTTTTGATATTCCGAATCCCTGAGAAAGCCATACAATCTGCTTCCATGATGCTGCAGTTTGCTTTGACCCCGGCCATCATTCCCCCATCGATCGGGTAGAGGCCCCCTTCACGGGCGCTATAAGGAACAAAGCTCTCCGAGTCGCTCGAATCGGTTTCGAAGATGAGCCCCTCTTCAACCATCCAGCGCCTCATGTCTTCGAATGTCAGGGCTACTTCGAGCATGTTTGGATTTGAATCCGCCTCTCGCTTTTTGCCGATGCAGGGGCTGAAAAAGACGATGCCAATGCCGGGACCGAATGTTTCGCGCAGCATTTTGCAGTGCGCCAGGACCGGCGAAACCTGGGGCATCAGGCAGTTGACATATTGCGGAACGTATTTCCCGATGTAATTAACGACTACGGGGCATGCGGTGGAGATGATAACCCGTGGGGTCCTGTCCTCGAGCAGTGTGGCCACGCTTCCTGAGACCCGTTCCGCGCCGAGCGCCGTCTCCGAAACGCCCTTGAAACCGAGCTTCTTCAGGGCGCGGATAACCGCCGTTGGTGGAATATCGGGGAATTCGCTGACAAAAGAGGGCGCAAGCGACGCATAGACCTGTTCTTTCTCGGCAAGAAGGTTGCGCGCCCGCTTCAGATCGTCTCTAACATGCTTGGCCCCGTTTGGACATATCTCGACGCAATGACCGCACATGATGCACAGGTCCGGAATTACGGCGGCGCAGGCGTTTTCGACTTTAATCGCTTTTATGGGACACTCCCGAATGCACTTGAAGCAGTCCTGGCATTCAGTCCGTTCGGTATAGATGGGGTTTTGAGAGTTCATGTCGCTCCCTATTGCTTACTTTTAAGATGCTCATCGAGAATAAATTCCAGGTTATCGGAGTTCAACAGGCTAAAGATGTCGCCATCAGCCGTCAGGTTGGGGCCGTCTTTGCAGAGGCCTTCGCAAAGGTGTCCTTTCAAGAGCACCTTTCCGCAAAGCCCGTGCCGCTTGATGTAATCCCGGATCAGAGCGATGTTATTTTTATTGCCTCTCGAAAAGCAGGAACTTCCCATGCAGATCGCCAACTCAATGGGTTCTTTTCTGTCACTCACGGCTGTCCCCCTTGCCTCCAGTCAGTTTCCACCCCCGCGAGGCGTGATTTGCGGTAAATCTCCAGCGCAGCGGGGAACGGCGCCAGCGCGCGTTCCATGATGCCCAGGCTGTATGCGATTACGAGTCCGTAGTTGGTGATCGCAACGCCTGCCTGACGGCAATGAAGTATTCGGCTCAGCATTTCCCTCCGGTTCCACATGCAGGCGCCGCAGTGGATTATGAGCCTGTAAGGCGAAAGGTCCTCGGGGAAATCGTGCCCCTGGACGTGATCGATTTGCAGCCTTGCTCCCACATATTGAGTCAGCCACCGCGGGATTTTCACCCGGCCGATGTCCTCGGCGATCGGATGATGAGTGCATGCCT
>JBEKQE010000046.1:0-29412 GCA_049520035.1 Syntrophobacteraceae bacterium
GAGATCTATACCTGCATACAATTGCATGGGGCACCTCCTTTTTTAAAGTTTGCGGCTTTAAACACCATTGCAGGATAATACATCTCGGCAATGGAGGAGGTGCCTTTCTATGATTATCGGGCTATGAGAAGTGCTTGATCTTCCGTGAGAGGAAGCGATGGGAAGGGCGTTTTCGTTGCTCAGGTACCCCTTTTGGCATTGAAATGGGCACTCTAAGACAAGCCCTGGGAAGTTGATTACGCTGAGCATTTTGCAGTCTACTCAGGTCTCCTGGGCCTTGAGAAATAGATCTCGGAAAAACGCAGCGTTCCCGAATCATATGTGTTGTTTATGGTCGGAACAGTCAGGCTCAGGGATCTGGCAAGATACAGCAACCATTTAAGTTACGGATCAGAAACAAATTTCCAAGCTGGTCTTACTCGCCGCTGCCTCTGGCGATGCCCAGGGGTTTGAGGATTTCCGATATGATACGAACCCTCGCCCTATCGGTCCCTGAGGCCTGCGCTTCCCGGTGGAGCCGCGTCAGGGCGGCCGCGTGCCGGTACATGTTGTGCCGCCCGGATTCTCGGGCCGCCTCGATCAGGCTCCAGTCGCCGGTTTGCCGGAATCGGGAGAAGGCTTCCCGGATTTCCGGGAAAACCGCCCGCGAGATGGCGCGCTGGAAAGCGACGTAGAACCCGAGGGAGGATTCGACGCGGTTTTGCACAATGTGGCCGAGCAGCCCTTCCGAGTGGGTGTCTGCAAGAACGTCTTTCAGCACCCGGGCAAAGATTTCGACCGGGGTGTTCGCATAGGCGGAGACCAGTTCCTGCCAGAGGCCGCCGTCGAAGCCGGTCTCTAACGCTTCCCCGATTTCGTGGTAGACCCAGGTTTCGAGTTCCCGCCAGGCGATCCGCTCCAGTAGGTCCCCGAAGCGCGCCGCGTTGCGGCGGACCTCATCGAGACCCACCCCGTACCGTGCAAGACCGTACTCCGCGGCTTCCCGCGCAGAGGGGGGCGCCTCAAAAATATGGTCCCACAGGAAAAAGAGCATGCACGACCGCCTGGCGAATATCTGCTCACCCTGCCGCATTGCCGGGGTCATGAAGATGTCGCGGGCAAGCTCCCGGTTCACCACGTCGATTCTCAGCCCGCCCACCGAGTTCGATTCAGCGCGTTCAGCCAGGAAAAAAGTGGGTTTCATGCCGATGCCGTAGCCCGCCCCGTAGACCAGACCCATCGGGCGCAGGCGGACGTTTAGTCCGGCCATGTCGTAAGGATCGAACCGCTCTCCGCCCAGGACAACCGGCGCGATTTCTCCCTCTATGATTTCCTCCCAGTATTGCTCCCTGTCCTCCATCCACCCCATAAGATCGGCGGGTTCGGGCTCCTGCCATGGGACCATCCGGTGCTCCCATTTGTACAGGTCCCGCATCCTCAGCAGAAGGCCGCAGAGCGAGTACGCCCCGGCGTGCCGGGCGTCCGATATATCGCAGTTTTTTTGAACCTGACGCTGCAGGTCGGATATTTCCGGTTTCAATGCGCGCTCCTGAAAACCGTTGCGCAGGAGGAAAACGGTCCTGCCGCTTAAACCGCAAAGCGTCCCCGAAGTGCCTCGGAAAGTGCCTTGATTCTCTCGAATGCCTTTTCAACAGTCTTTACGCCATCCGGGTTCACCAGGCAGCAGGTCGCAGGAGAAAGCATACTTTGGCAGAGAAGCAAATGCCGGTCGATTCCGTTCCGCTCCAGTGCCCTCCAACAAACCAGCAGTCGCTCTTCCAATGACTTTAGATTTTCGTTTTCAAATGGCTCAAAGTTGGTTGGAACAATCCCCCAGATTATGTGTCCGCCTCTCTCAAGAAATCGTTGAATTGATTTGGCGTAGGCAACGAAAATCTCTCCGTTGGAGTAAACATCCAGGGAAAGCACATCGAGATCCAGACCCAGAAGGAAATCCCAATCCGGATTTCCGCACAAGTGCACTCCCCGTGGCCGCTCGACCCCGGCAAAGAATCTCTCCATATCCTGTCTGGCGGTGATGGAGTTGTACCCCGACATGGCGCTGAATATATACTGCAGCCCGGGTTCGTCCACGAACATAAATGCGTTGGCGTTCAATGCCTTAAGGCGGTTTAACTGAGCATTCAGACGCTTTGCCATAAAATCCAGCATGAAGGAGCGTACCGTATCGTTGAAAAGAATGGGCCTGTGGTCCTGGTCAAGTACGTTTAAACCGAAGCTGATCGGACCTTCGAGTTGTCCGCGAATTGCAACTCGATCAGATAGATCCATCTGCAAAAACCGGTGGTACACAGCGGAATAGGTGTCACTAATATCGAAGTACTGTGGGTCCTCAAAATGAGCCAGGGTATCCTCCAGTTCGATAATGAACTTCTCTATGGAAAAACGAAGGGTACGTTTCTCCATGTCTGTCAGAATGCCGGGAAAGTGTTCCGATGCCTGGACATACATATCTTCATAATAGCTCAATAAAGGCAACTGGGGCCAAAAAGGGACATCCAGCGAAAGCGCTGCACGGAGGGCGCGGTCCACATCCCTGTGAGGCATCACTGCCATTGCAGTAGTCAGGAGATTTCCAGGGATTCCCATTATCTACCCTTTCGGATCGGAGAACTGCAGGTCCTGGTTGGTATCAATTATATCCCCACCGAGGGGGTTAGAAAGCAACAAAACCGCTTCGTACTAACTTCCGGCAAGACACGGCAACTTTCCCGGTTCACTCCGCCGTTCAGCGCACCCGCGTCAGCTTGAGCGTCACTCCTCCCTTATCCTTCCCGTGCTCGAACAAGGTCCATTTCTGGGTGATATGGTCATTATCGGTGAAGGTGATGAGCACGGCGTGCATATGCTTCTCTTTTGCCGGATTGATGTCGTTCCCATTCCTTGCGAAGATCAATTCGATCGTCTGCGCATCGGCTTTCCGGAGCGTCATGCGGGGCTGATTGCGGAGCATGCAATAATGAGTCATGGCGAGTTTCCCCTTCCGATCGTGATAAACGGAAACCATCTCTTCGGCACTCCCCGGGAAAAGCGTCTCGACCAGCGCACTGCCGCCGGCCGTCAGGCGATATTCCACCCTGACCTTCTCCTCTCCTTTCCCCATGTCCGATGTCCCTTCCCATGCGCCGGCAAGCTGCTTCATCCGTTCGAACTCCGCGGAGCCGGCATACGGAGCGGCCTGGTGCTCTCCGGCATGGGCAACGAACGGCCCGGCAAGTGAAAGGCATATCGCTGCGATTAATAAAGGCGCCAGTTTTTGCATTTTGTTGCTCCTTTTGGTTGCATAAGGTTGTATCGGACTGTTTAACAAGGCGTCGGGGCCTATCTTGCAAGGTAAGTCTTGCGCAACGGTACGCAATGTCGGGAGCGCCCCCTCATTCCCTTATTGGCGCCGTTGCAGCCACCGATGGAAAACCCGCACCAGCACGGGCGGGACCACCCGGGTGATCTCTCGTAACAGAGGAAAAGCCTGCTGTGTAGCACCTGCCATCATTTTTCATCCCGTCATATTGGACCAGGGTCCAATAGACAACGAAAGAAAGGGGTCAGGCCGTGAAATGAAAAAGAGTGAAAAACAGGGGTCCGGCCTTGAAAAAGGAAAAATGGGTGAGGTGGAACGTCATAAAACTCTTGAGTGAAATGATGGCGAGCGTCTCGCTGGAGAATAGAGGGACTATGAACCACGGATGAACGCAGATAGACACAGATTGAGGAATTGAATTCCTAAATTCGCAATTCCTCAATTCGCACACATTTTTGCCGCTTCTGGTTGCCGTTTTGCACCCTAAATCTTTTCATGTTACAGTTACGCTCATTGAATAGGGGGACCTCAGGGTTGAGGAATTTTTTTGACTGTTCACTGTTCGACGGATGACGGATAAGGGATCACGGATGACGGATAACGGAAGTCGTCCGGTTTTGCCGTCTGTCCTCCGTCCTCTGTGCACTGGCGAAGCCCGGTTGCCGTTTGGCAGCCCTAAATCTTTTAATGATACAATTAGGCTCGATGAGAATACATCATGGAATTGGCGAATAGGGGTGTCGAGGAATTGAGGAATCGAGGGACAGCTTCTCATCGTTCAACGGAGGATATAGGCGGAAGGGTGCAACTCCGTCCTGCTTCTCGCTCCTTGCTCCCCGCTTCCTGCTTGTAAGGAGCCATGTCTTTCATCGACCTGGTTGCATGCATTATAATTGCTCCAACTGCACAGAGGTTTTTACGTCGAGGGAGGCCGCGATCCGTGCCGGATATCGGCCATGCAAGATTTGTAATCCTTGAGGGAGGAAGTTTTCTATGAGAGCAATTCAAGTCTTTATCTTTGTTTCTCTTATCTGCTCCTTAAATGCTTCCTTGATTGGAGCGCAGGCTCAAAATTATAATCTACCCTCAGCCTTTAAATTTAATGTTACCGACAAGTCGATGATATCGAATGGGAATGCTGCTATAGCTCTCCAGCTAATGCAGAATTTAACTCCTCCTGCTTCATGGCAGCAAGCGGAATACAAGACTGTCTCAGACATTACTCGCAACCCCTATGCGTTTCTCGGAACGCTCTGCAAGATCAATGGAACTGTTTACAAGATTGAGGCCATTCCGCCTGGCCCCACTTTTAAGGGACAATGGTATGAGATTTTGATGCTTTCCGATAACCTCAATTCTGCAATGGGAGCCACTACAGTCATATTTCTCTATAATGGCAATGCTTTGCGTATTCCTCCCAGATCCAAGATCACGTGCGTCGGCTATTTTGTTGGTGTTGATGAGGATAAAAATATGTTTGGAGGCACGGTAGAGGGCATTGTCATTATCGGGAACGCTACCAACCTTGATCGCCCAAGGCCCAGGGCGCCTATTTTTTCTCCTCGATAAAGCTCAGCACAAGGGTTGGGTTGCGAATAGATTTTTATGAGATAACCTGTCAAAAGTTGGTTTTTCTTTCCAAATTTCCAGGATACAAAATCGTAATTCATCCCACGCAACCCCGCCTTATTCCACGCATTCACCCCTCTTCAATCTTTTTCAACTATTTTCAGGATAACTTGTCCAATCACACTGCTCCCCGCTTCCTGCTCCCTGCTGTCCCGCTGCATCTCTGCTGTTTTCACAGAAAATAAAATCCCAACAGCCAATGACATCAACAGCTTGCAGAACCGGTGGCTGAATTTCCGCTGTATTTGCAGCGAAACTCCCCATCTGCCTATGAAATCAGTAGCTTGCGCTGGCTTCCCCCAGGGCTCTTTGAAAGATGAATAGTGCGCCGGGTTTTATACATGTCCACCCGCCCCGCTACGCTCCTCCATCCGTGGCGTAAAGGGCTTGAGGAATTTAGGAATTTCACTGCTCTTCGCGTGGCGATAGAACCAACAGGGATTATTTTTTTCTGCTCCTTGCTTCAGGCTTCCCGCTTCCCGCTTCCCGCTTCTCATTGCCGTTTGGAAAAAAAGTTCAGGCTGCGATATACTGCTCCTGAGGATGAAACTATGCTCTGGAAGCTCAAACAGCGGCATCAAAAATGGCTGGAAGGCGAAAAGGGGACAGTCTTTAAGGACTGGGGAGGCAAAATACGCATCGCCCTGGCCTTTCCGAACCGCTATAGCGTGGGGATGTCCAATCTCGGGTTCCAGTTCGTCTATGACGCTCTAAACCGGTTTGAAACCGTGGTGTGCGAGCGTGTATTTTACCCGGAGCCCGAAGATCTCGCCATGGTCAGGCAATCTCCCGGAGGCCTGCTGTCGGTCGAATCTCAAAGGCCGCTTCTCGATTTTGACCTGGCGGCCTTCTCCGTTGCTTATGAAAACGATTACGCAAACCTTATCGAAATGCTTCAGCTTGCTGCAATTCCCGCTCGGGCGCAAGACCGGACCGCAGCGCACCCCCTGGTGGCGGGAGGCGGAGTGGCGCTTTTCCTCAATCCCGAGCCGCTTGCCCCCTTTTTGGACTTTATATTCATTGGAGAGGCGGAATCGCTGCTGCCCGACTTTATCGAGTTTTGGAAACAATTGGAACATAGCTCTATCGGCCGCTCTGAAATTTTAAGAAAGATGGG
This sequence comes from Syntrophobacteraceae bacterium, assembly GCA_049520035.1. Taxonomy (GTDB): domain Bacteria; phylum Desulfobacterota; class Syntrophobacteria; order Syntrophobacterales; family Syntrophobacteraceae; genus SbD1. The sequence continues at coordinate 6,048 of JBEKQE010000046.1, forward strand.
CAAATCGGTTGCGGGAATCTATGTGCCCTCTTTTTATGAGCCTCTGTTCAATTCGGACGGGACCCTGGGTTCCATTCGCCCCCTGGAAGGCAGCGGCCTTCCGGAAAGGGTTGCGTGCAGGCGGGCCGATCTTTCAAAAAGTCCTCCATGCAGGACTGCCGTATTCACGGCCGATACCGAATTCAGCAACGTGCTTCTGCTCGAGATTGGAAGAGGGTGTGGACGCGGATGCCGGTTTTGCGCCGCCGGGTTCGTCTATCGGCCGGTCCGTTATCATGGCCTGCATGAGCTCATGCAGGCCGCCGGTCCCGCTGACTCCGGGACAAAAAGGGTCGGCCTTGTGAGCGCTGCGGTATCCGATCACCCGGAGATAGTCCAACTGTGTTCTTCGCTGCTCGATGGGGGCGCCTCCCTTTCCTTTTCTTCGCTCCGGGCGGATGCGCTTAACGACCAAATCGTTTCAGCGCTGGAATCGAGCGGGCACCAGGCGGTTGCTATCGCCCCCGAGGCCGGGTCGGAAAGGCTCAGGCGTGTCATCAACAAGAATTTGTCGGAAGCTCAGATATACGACGCAGTCGAAATCCTGGCCCAAAAGGGAATCCTCAATATCAAGCTCTACTTTATGATAGGGCTTCCGACCGAAACCGGCGAAGACCTGGAGGCAATCGTTGAGATTGCAAAAGGGATCCGCCATCATGTATTGAGCGCAAGCCGCGGTAAAACACGGCTCGGAACCATTACGCTTAGCGTAAATTCCTTTGTTCCGAAGCCTTTTACGCCGTTTCAGTGGACGGCTTTCGCAGGGGTGGGGGAGCTTAAGGCAAAAGCCAAATGGATTCAGAAAGCCCTGGGGAAAGTACCCAACATGCGGGTCCATTTCGACATGCCGAAGTGGGCATACGTTCAGGCGCTCCTGTCCAGGGGAGACCGCAGGGTTTCCTTTTTTTTGGAGAAAGTCGGACTGGATGGGCTCAACTGGAGCCAGGCAATGCGCAGTTCGCCTTTAAACCCCGACTTTTGGGTTATGAGGGAGCGGGGGCGTGAGGAACAATTCGCCTGGGAGGTGATAGACCACGGGATCGAGCGTAAATTCCTGTGGGAGGAATACCAGCGTGCTCTCGAGGAAAAGGAAAGCCCCGAATGCCGGCCGGAACTGGATTGCAGAAGATGCGGGGTTTGCGGGCCGTAGTGTGGAGCAGGGAGCAAGAAGCGGGAAGCAAGGAGCAAGGAGCAAGGAGCAAGGAGCAAGGAGCAAGGAGCAGGAAGCAAGAAGCAGGAAGCAAGAAGCGGGAAGCAAGGAGCAAGGAGCAAGGAGCAGGAAGCAAGAAGCAGAAAGCAAGAAGCAGGAAGCAAGAAGCAGGAAGCAAGAAGCGGGAAGCAAGGAGCAAGGAGCAAGGAGCAAGGAGCAAGGAGCAAGGAGCAAGGAGCAAAAAGTTCTCGCTGCTCGCAATGGATACTCGATGCTGGATGTTGTGGCTGAAAAAATCACTCGAATCTTTCCCATGGGCAGGGGCGAGGTCGTAGGGGTGTGCGAAATCGACCTCGAAATCTCACAGGGAGAAATGGTTCTGATAAAGGGTGAAAGCGGTTCGGGCAAGAGCACGCTGCTCTCGCTTCTGGCCGGATTGGACCGCCCGACAAGCGGCAGCCTGACCGTATCGGGGCTTAGGCTCGAAAGCGCCTCAGCCGGCGAACTCACCGAATTTCGCAGGAGATCGGTTGGAATCGTCTTTCAGTCCTTTAATCTTCTGCCGACGCTCACCGTGCTCGAGAATGTCAGCCTCCCGGCCCTCCTGGCGGGAGAGGGGCGCACGACGGTTACCAAACGTGCGGCAGATCTTCTCGGCTGGCTCGGGATGGACAAGCGCGCCAACCACTTTCCTTCCCAGCTCTCCGGAGGCGAGATGCAGCGGAGCGCCATTGCCCGCTCCCTTATAAACGACCCCTCTGTGATTCTTGCAGACGAGCCTACAGGCAACCTCGACAGCAAAAACGGGACAGCAGTCATCGAGCTTCTGGCAGAGCTTAACCGCGATCTTCGCCGGACGGTTATTATCGCCACCCACAGCTCCTTAGCCGATCCCTACTGCACGGCGAGGCTGGTGCTAAAGGATGGCGCCATAGTGGAGCGCTAGATGCGGGGCTTCTTTCGCCTTTGGATCTGGTTCAGCTTTCGTGAGCTGAGAGGCCATGCGTGGCGAACCGTTGTGGTGCTGGCGGGGATCGGCCTTGGGGCGGCCGTCTTTACCAGTGTGCGCCTGGCCACCAACGCTTCGGTCCAGTCCTTCGCAAACGGTATGGACGCGATTTCGGGCAGGGCGGAACGGACCGTGACGCTTCCGGGAGGGCGTCTGCCCGAAGGACTTGTATCCGTCCTTTTCAACTCGCCTGACCTCATCGCCGTGTCTCCTCTCATGTCAGCCTACGTTCGGGTGGAAGGAAGCGACGAAGCGCTGCTCCTGCTCGGGGTCGATCCAATACTTGACCGGTCTTTGCGCACATGGGAATCCGGGCCGCCCGATTCGCGGGAAGGATTGTCCTTGTGGCGCCGCCTTATTGGCTCCCCCTTCACCATGATCGCCGCAAAGAGATTTTTACAAAAAAGCGGGGTTCGCGCAGGTGGGTCCGTTCGTCTGCAGGGCGTTGCCTGCGCAGGCTCTTTTGAAGTGCTGGGCGAACTTGCCGCAGAGGGACCGGCGACCCTCGAGGGGGGAAATATCGCCATTGCCGACATCGCCACGTTCCAGGAATTCACTGGAGTATACGGCCAAGTCGACCGGATCGACCTTATTTTCACCAGGCCCCTGACCGCAGACAAGCTGGACAGGGTAAAAGCCCTGCTCCCGGCGGGGGTCGAACTTGCGCAGCCCTCGGAGGCGAAAGAAACCGGCCGTGCGATGATCCGGGCCTACCAGATGAACCTCTCGGTCCTGAGTTTCGTTTCGCTCTTCGTGGGCATGTTCCTGGTTTACAGTCTGATTTCGCTCCACGCGACCTCGAGGCGAAAGGAACTTGCTATCCTGCGCTCGGTAGGCGCCTCTTCACGTGCGCTTTTCCTGTTATTCATCGCCGAAGGTTGCTTTTTTGGAATTGTGGGCTGGGCGCTGGCAGTTCCGGCCGGCCTTTTCATGACCAAAAAGCTGATCGGCTATGTCAGCTCGACCGTATCTCACCTTTTCGCGCGGGTAAACGTAGAGGATCTCGGAGTTACGGGCTGGGAAATGCTCCTGTCTTTTGCCATAACCCTGTTGGTGGCGGTGTTGGCGGCATGCCAGCCCGCCTTTGAGGCTTCAAGGGTCCGGGCGCGGGAGGCACTGCTTATGCGGGAAGCATCTTCTCAGGACGAGGGAAACCTCATCAGGCGGCTTGCCATTCTCGGATTGTTTCTTGCGGCCGCTGTCTGGCCGCTTGCCCGGATGCCTGTCTTTTCCGCGATCCCTGTCACCGGATACATGGCGACTTTTTCTCTGTTTCTGGGCTTTGCTCTTTTCTCACCGCTTATCCTGAAAGCCGCAGGAACTCATTTGCCTCCCATCATGATAAGGGCCGGCCTTGGTGAGACGACATACCTTGGGACCAGCTATCTTAAAAGCGCCGGGGCCAGGGTCGCCATCTCGGTAGGGGCGCTTATAACGGCGATCGGACTTTTTTCGGCGCTGGTCATTATGATCCACAGCTTCAGGGACTCCCTTTCTGCCTGGATACACCAAAGCATAAACGGCGACCTTTACGTGCGGGCGAAGATGTCCGAAATAAACAGGTATCGCGACTCACTTCCACCTGAAATTGCAGCCGGACTCGATGCATTACGCAGCGAGGCCGAAGTGGTCCCCTACCGCCGGATACTCTTGAACTACGGCGCCATCCCCTATCTGCTCGAACCAATTGACACTGTGAGCTACCTGCGCCGCTCCGGGTTCATTTTCATTGAAGGCTCCCCTGTGACCGTCGCCTCAGCGTTAAATGAGGGGAAAGGTGTTGTCGTTTCCGAGGTTTTTTCGAACCAGACCGGATTGCGGGTTGGACAACGGTTCAAAGCGGCTGTCGAATCCGTTGAACTCGACATGCCGATTCTCGGGATTATCCGGGACTACCGGACGGGGGGCGGGGTCGTATATTGCTCCCTGTCCTTTTTCGAGCGCGCAACGGCAGACCGTCAATGGACCGGCGCGATTATATTTGTAAACGACAGGGGCGCCGGCCTGGGCCGGAGGATCACCGGCCTCAGAAACCGCATTCTTCTCAGCGCCGCCCAGCGGGGCGAAAGCATCGAGGCCACTGCGGGATCGGAGCTGCGCCTCAACATACTCCAAATCTTCGACGAAACATTCGCGGTAACCACAGCGCTGCTTTTCATCTCCCTTGTGATATCCGCGCTCGGTGTGGCGACCACACTGACTATTCTGGTACTGGAGCGCGCCAGGCAGTTTCAGACAATGATAGCTACCGGTGCGAGCCCCGCTCAGGTAAGGGCCGTAATCGGCTGGGAGGCCCTGACGATGGTTTTAATGGGCGAGGCGCTCGGCCTTGCGTGCGGTTTTATTCTATCAGTTCTGTTGATTTTCGTGATAAACAAACAATCTTTCGGATGGACTTTCATCTATTCCGTTGACTGGCTTACCCTTGCGGTGTCTTTCCCGCTTGTGTGCGCGGCCGCGCTGCTGGCATCGGTCCTGGCGGCGCAACTGGTGTTCCGGGGCTCGCCTGCGACGGTATTGAGATGAGATAAAATGGAATCGCGCCTCAGCAGATATTTTTTTCGATGCACGCGCCTGCTTCTCGGGGCTATTTTCATCGCTGCGAGCATCGACAAGATAGCCCATCCATCGGAATTTGTCCGAATAGTCTATAATTACCAAATCCTTCCGGGCCACCTGATAAATAGTGTGGCTATCGTGCTCCCCTGGCTGGAGGCGATCCTGGGGTTATTCATCCTGTGCGGCTGGTGTTTGCCGGGCGCCGCCATCCTCGCCAATTTGCTCCTGGTTGTCTTCCTGGGGGCACTTTGTTCCGCTGTTGCGCGTGGAATCGATATTAACTGCGGATGCTTCAGCGTCAAAGCCGCAACGTCGCAGCACACCGTATGGTATCTTGCACGGGACTTCCTTTTCCTGCTGCTTGGGACTGCCGTAACGATCCAGGTCTTTCGGGCGCGCTCAGCCGGGATTAGGAAAGGGCCTGGCCCCAAAGGGCTGGAAAATCCAGGCCATAAGTCCTCGTTTGTCGTATGAACCCTTTTTATGACCTCTGATTCTCGAAATCCCAACTGCTGAAGACCACGCAAATTGACTGCGCTGCAATGATGCATAAATTGAAGTGCCTCAGGGGAAACTGCTGGAGTGTTTCCGGATCGGCAACTGAAGGATAATGCGTCAAATCAGGAGGGAAAAATGAATGAGAAAATAAGGAATGCGTTGAACGGGCAGATAAATGCGGAGCTTTATTCTTCTTACCTCTATCTTTCAATGGCCTCTTATTTTAAGAGGCTGAGTTACGACGGGTTTGCCAGGTGGATGGAAGTACAGGCGCTCGAGGAAGTGACCCATGCCATGAAGTTTTTCAACTTCGTAAACGAGCGGGGCGGCAAGGTTGACCTGAAGGCAATCGAAGGTCCTCAGACCTCATGGGATTCGCCGCTTCGCGCTTTCGAAGCGGTTTACGAGCATGAAGTCAGGGTGACGGGTCTGATTTACGACCTGGTGAACATCGCAACGGAAGAAAAAGACCATGCGACAAGCAATTTCCTCCAGTGGTTCATAACCGAACAGGTCGAGGAAGAAACCAGCGCAGACAGTATCGTGCAGAAACTGAAGCTGGTTGGAAGCGAGGGTGGGGGTCTCTATATGCTGGACCAGGAACTGGCGCAAAGAGTTTTCACCCCTTTGCCGGGAACGACCATCCTGGCCGGCGCCGGCACGGGCGGGGCGTGATCCGATCAACTTTGTGATCTGCGTTAGTTACGCCGACCCCCTGATCCAGAAATAACAAAATAGCGCAGCAAAAATTACGTTTCCAGCCCATACCCCCAGAAAAGGCGGCAGAGAACCGGCGAAGGCGAGCGAGGTTCCGACGTTTGAAATGGCAATGAAAGCGAAAGCTATAAAAAGCGAAATGCCGACTCCGGCTGCCATTCCTTCGTGGAGCCCTTGCCTCAGAGCTATAAGGGTCCCGAGCAAAGTCAGGATAAGCGTGGCAAGAGGCGCTGCAAGCCGCAAGTGCAGGTCAACTCTGTAAGGGGTCGAGCTGAATCCCTCCCCCTCTATTTTTTCCACGTAGCGGTGCAGCTCTTTCCAGCTAAGGTATCGCGGAACGGCTTCGCCTGCCTTGAAGTCACCTGGTGTAACTTTCAAATCGAGCTGTTTTCGCTCGAACCACTGCTGCTCCTTATTTCCGTCGCGGAAGCTTATGATGAGGCCGTCCTCGGCAAGCCACCCTGGATTGGTCCAGGATATACGCTGCGCGTCTATCCTCTGGATCAAGCGAAAGGCGGGGTCCAGAAAGAATATAGACGCTTTCTGCATGACTTTTTTTCCAGGGTCGTAGAGCCGGATCTGGTAGATGGTATTCTCATTGCGGAACCAAATGTTTTCCGGGTTCATCCAAAGCGCCGGCTTTCGGTGTTCTACGCTGACCGCCCAGGTTTCTTCCAATTTCTGGTTGAGGGGACGCGCGGCGAGCTCCGCTACGCAAAAATGGAATACCGAAAGCACGAGCGCCGCAACTGCGATCGGCGCGGCATAATAAGAAGGATTGACGCCGGCGGTCTCCATTGCGATCAATTCCCGGTTCCGCTTCAGTATCCCAAGCGCGATGATCGCTGAAAGCAGGGCCGCCAACGGGATGCCCTGGGTTAAGATCATGGGAATTTTGAATAAAAAGTAGGTGTAAATCTCCCGGAACGTGAGGTGATTATCCAGCATACGTTCCACCCGCTCGAAAAAATCGACGACCAGGTAAATCCCGGCGAAGCTGACAGTGGCCAGCGCGAAGACGGGCAGAAAATGTTTCAGGACGTACTTGGGGATTATTTTCAATGCGCGACTGCCCCACGTTTGCGGGCACTGGGGCTTGCCCGCCGAAGAAGTGCAAGCGGCCGCCCGAGCAATGCTAGGTAAAATGGCGTCTCCCTGTGCATTTTTGTCCACAGATAGACGACCAGGGCAAAGCTTAGCAGGTTAGGGGTCCAGACGGCAAAGAAAGGTGAAATCAGGTTACTTTCGCCGAATGTCCTGCCGGCGGATAGCAAAACGTAATAAGCGAGGAAAATTCCCACCCCGATCGTAATGCCCGTCATTCGGCCCCTCTGGCGGAAAAATGAGCCAAGCGGAGGTCCAAGCAATCCGAGAAGCAGGCAGGCCGAAGGGAAAGCGATCCTCTGGTGCAGCTCAAGACTCCAGAATACGACCGCTCCTTTGTTTGCAGCGTTTTTCAGCCGACTGTAGATCTGACCCAGGTTCATCTCACTTCTTTTCCTGGCTGAACTATCTGGCGCCCCCATGATTTCGTCCATCGAGAGGATAAAATCGTAGTTCTTGAACGCGACGGACTGCGCGTTTTTCAAGTCATTGGCGGCGCGGGTTATCATGCCATTTGCAAGCCTGAAAGTGATGGCGTGGGCGTCCGACGGAATATCGACCTGGGCGGTCTCGGCCGCTATTGTGGCTTTTTCATTCGGTTGTCTCTGATCCTGGATGAAAATTCCCTTGATCGTATAGTCCGAGCGATCAACCGACCTGAAAAAGAGGACCAGTTTTGGAATGGCAGAAATAAAGACGCCCTCTTCCAGAAGAGACGGGATGGAGGAGCGGCCAAGCGACCTAAGCTTCAACTCGAATGCATGGTTTGTCACAGGGAGGACCCAAATGGCGTTTATGAACGAGAGTATGCATACAACGATGAGCACTCCGAGCACTGGCGGCAGAAAGCCGAGAAAACCGGTTCCCGCCGCCCGGAAGGCAACCAGTTCATTATCGCTGTTCAGGCGCACGAAAGCAAGCATAACCCCCAGCAGGGCCGCCATCGGGGCCGCATACAGAATGAGCCTCGGCATGGCGAAAAGGATTAACTCGGTGACGTCTTTCAAGCTGCACGAGGAGGCGAAAAGAATACGCATGAGCTGGAGAAGCTGCCCCGTAATGAGCACGAAGACGGTCCCGGCCAGGCACATGAGCACCGGCGGAAATTGCTCGCGAAGAACATAGGTGTAGAGAGTCTTTTTCATGACGGTGTAATCTATCCAATGAGCGTGGATAAGGTCAATTGCAAAGATGAGGCTGGGATGGAATACTTCTGCTTGCGCCTGGAGGAAACGGGGAGATACCCCTGAAAAAAACGTAAAGATTTGCAGCCGTTGAGACGATATTTTAATTACATGAGCAACCATTCAAAAACCGACATTTTTTCAGGAGAGTTCAGATGGTCCAAACCCAGGCATCCAACATTTATCACCGAACATCAATTGAAACCGCTGAGCCGCTCCAACTGATCATTTTGTGCTATGACGCGGCGATCAAAGACCTCATGCAAGCCAAAGAGCTTCACGAAAGGCGCGAAATGAATGAGGCCTACCGGAAAGTCAGGCACGCCCAGGACATAATCACGGAGCTCCTGGTGGGCCTCGACTACGAAAGGGGTGGAGATATAGCTCGCAATCTTAATCGGCTTTACAATTTCATCCTCAGGCAGTTGATCGGCATAAACAGCCGCGGAAATCCCGCCATCTATAACCATCTGGTCAAGATCCTTTCCGAACTCAGGGACGGTTGGGAAGCGCTCAAGCTGAGCCCAAGCCAGACTCCGGTGAAGACTGGACTTCTTTCTCGAAACTGGCAGGCTTCAGCATAGGATTCAGTGATGGGAAGCAACGAATCGTGCTGGATGGATCAGGCTGAATCCATTTTGGACCAGCTCCTGAAATTTACCGCGCAGCTTGCGGAATTCGAAAACGATCCGCAGGTGGACGCTAAAGCACTTTCTGACGCATGCGTCAGGCGCCTGGATGACCTAAAGCGACTTGTGCCGCAGAAACTGAGAAAGTCGCCGGTGGCCGGAAACGAAGTGCTTGAAAAAATGCGGGACCTTTATACCCGCACTCAAGTTTGCCTTGAGATTCTGGAAAGGAAAAACAACCGGGTGGCTGCCAAGCTCCAAAATCTGTCCAGGACCAGTCAGGCCATCAGCGCCTACACAACCCCGCAGGGTCGCAATCGGTGAATAGGTGAGCAGGTTAATAGGCAGCTCAATCGCTCCTTGATCGTGCTGATAGTCGGCATCGAGGACGGCAACATATTTGCCTTGGCCCAGGAGAAAACCTTCGATTATCGCGGGACTCAACCCCTTTCTTAGGAATAATTATCGAGACATCGAGGTCCGTTTGGCCGCAGACGTGCGGCGAAGGAAAGACTAAGACGGGATTTACGCTGGTTTTCATGCCATAACCACCTCCAAAGAGCGATAAGCTTATATGCCGGGGTGTCCGTCCTGTTCAAGCAAAATTCGGTGTATCCGCTAACAGGTGAAGCGGGGAGCAGGTGAACTGGCCTGCTCACCCGTTGTTCTTCAGTTTCCGATTGGACCAGCGCTTGAAAAAACCGGTTACTTTCGAGCCGGGGGAGTCCTCAACTATCCTGAGTTTTCCTCGCCGGACCATCACATTCTGGAGACAGGCCCTCAGGTAAGAACATGGGAGGCACCCGCTCTGAGGCTGCATTATCCCTTCTGCATCAACAGGACACACCTTGTCCCCATCGCCGAAACACTTCGGAGGATCCTCAGCCCCTGGTTGGGCATAACTCGACGGTATTTCCTTCATGCACGCCCTCCGACGCACCGGCATTATTCGAGAATTTCCAGCACAGCGCGTTTCTTCAGTTTCGTAGCGGCCGCGTTCATGATCGTTCGCATTGCATGAGCATTTCGGCCTTCCTTGCCGATTATTTTTCCAAGGTCATCTTTGGCTGCCCGCAATTCCAGCACGGATATCTGCTGTCCGGTAATCTCTTTAACTACAATCTGTTCGGGATGTTCCGCAAGACAACGCGCAATGTATTCAACCAGCTCTTTGATTTGAATCTCTTCCATAAACGCAGGCTCCTGTCGATGGCCGTCTGCCAAAAGTCTGGGAATCCGAGGGATTCCTGTAAAATGAATCGGTCCGCCAGTCAGGCAGAAAATACGGTGGAAAAGCAGTGGATTGATCGCAGGAACAAGAAGAACAGAACCTGACAGCCAACAATTGTTCAAGTATTTGTGAAATTATGAAAAATCGGTTATGGTGTCAACTGATTTTCGAGTGTAAATAAGACGTTAAGAAAATGAACTTTATCAGAAGCTCCACGTCCCGTCCCCACCTCCTTTACGATTGCTAATAACCTGTGCGGGGGCGTAAAGAAAGGCAAGTTTTTGAGTAAAACAGATCTTGATGTCCCGGTCAAGCTCGAAAACCGGCCTCTGATCGAATCAATCGCAGTTGATCTGCCTGCGCCAAGCCTGAACGACAATACCGCAGACCTCGACAGGCTCGCCCGAACTCTTGGTCAACTGGGGTATTCCCCGGTTCAAATTGCGCCCGGCAAAATGGATGAGTTAGTCAGGAGAATACGCGGAAACGATCTGTGCTTCCATGCGGTTGTGGGATACACCGGTACACATTGGGAGGTCCTGGACGTAGTTGCCCGGTCGTCCGATTCGGCCGTTTTCGGCTTTGCACTGGACCTGGGTACCTCCAGCCTGGTTTTCCGGCTGATCGACATCGCCCGCAAAAAAATCATCCGAGAGGTCCCGGTAAAAAATCCCCAGGTGGCTTGGGGGGAAGATATCCTCAGCCGTATCATTTTTGCCCGAGATCGGGAAGGCTTAGCCGTCCTTCGCGACTCGCTGGTGGAAGCCTGTTCGGACGCGATGCTCAAAATGCTCGAAGATTCAGGGATCTCTGCTCGTTGCATCTACGCCCTATCCTGCGCAGGAAACACCGCGATGAGCCATTTTTTCTGGGGCCTTGACCCGTCAAACATATGCCGTGAACCTTACATTCCAGCGGCAAACACTTTCCCGATAGTCCGCGCAAAAGAGCTTGGGTTCGATTTTTTCCCTAACGCTCTGCTCTATCTTTTCCCCAATGTAGGCTCATACGTTGGGGGCGATATCATCTCAGGGGTGATCGCATCGGGTCTGAACAGATCGTCGGGCATCCACATGCTCATAGACGTCGGAACAAATGCCGAGATCGTGCTGGGGAACTGCGAGTGGCTGCTGGCATGCGCGGGTGCGGCCGGTCCAGCCCTTGAAGGCGGGGTTGTGGAGCGCGGAATGCAGGCTGTTAGCGGGGCAATCGACAAGGTGAGGATCAACAGGAAGACACTGGATCCCGATTTTCGGGTAATCGGAGGCGGCAAAGCCTCGGGCATCTGCGGGTCCGGCCTGATAGAACTTGTGGCCGAGATGTTTTCGTCTAAAATCCTGAACATCCAGGGCAGATTCAACACGGCACTCAGTTGCTCGCGCCTGAGAAATACCGAGGATGGCCCGGCTTATGTGCTGGCTCTTTCTTCTCAGACCGGCGATGGAGGCGAGATTCTCATATCTGAGATCGACATCGGCGTTTTTTTGAAGTCAAAAGCGGCGATGTACACTATACTATCTCTCATCTGCCGAAAGGTGGGACTGAGCTTCTATGACTTAAAAAATATTTATATAGCGGGAAACTTCGGTAATCATATAGATCCCGAAATGGCGGTTCGAATCGGCATGATTCCGGATTTACCACTGGAAACATACCATGGGATCGGGAACTCGAGCCTCCTGGGGGCCTGCATGCTAATGTGCGACCGAACACTTTTGGCAGAAGCCGAAAAAGTTCGAGACATGATCACCTACGTTGAACTCAACGTCAATATCGAGCTAATGAATGAGTTTCGAGGGGCCCTTTTCATTCCTCACACCGATCCGAAGCTTTTCCCATCCGTGCGGATACCGCGGACCGGCCCTCAACCGCTCAACACCTGGGTTTGACAATGAGCCGACCGACACCGACCAACAGGTATCAGCCAAAAGAGGCAAAGCCCAGGTTCAGCGTGAGGGGCGTTTATATCGTCAGGCTTCTGGTTGGCATTCTGCTGGGTCTGAACATCGTTTTCATCCTCACAATCCTGTTTTCCTCCAGCGGACTTCACGGTTACAGGAAACAAGGCCGACAGGTAAAAGAACTCGAGGAAAAGGTCCTCAAGCTCAAGATTGAAAACCAGAAACTCTTCGAAACGATTCAGTCCCTCAAGACCAGCTCTAAAGCACAGGAAAAACTCGTTCGCCAGGAACTTGGCTGGGTACGTGAAAACGAAATCATTCTCGAATCCCCGGAGAAGAAAAACGAAGGGGGCGAAAAAGCAGTTGGGCCGATCAAGCCTTTCGGCATTCCGAAATAGCCCTGCCCAGACCCGGGGCAGGCCGAATGTGCTGCTCAGGCTTAGGCGCCATGCACCAGTCGTTCAAAGACCTTCTCTCTCCCCTCACGGCCAAACATCTTAGTGGGTCCCGATGATGTCTTCCTCTTTCGCTGGTGATGGCCGCTGGCTCGCTCTTTTCTGTATCGCAAGGGCAGGTTTCAGTTTTATCTTCACTACTTATTCGGCTGCATTGCCGCTCCTCAGGGATGAGTGGCATATGAGCGCTACCCGTGCGGGCATGATCCAGTCCGCCTGGCATCTCGGCTACCTTGTCTCCCTTTTCATAGTCGGATTCTTAAGTGACCGGTTCGGGGCAAAGCGGACTTTCCTGTGGAGTGCTGTGGCCGCCGCTGCAAGCGCTTTAGTCTTTGCGGTGTTCGCCTCAGGTTTTGTTTCGGGGGCCGTTTTGTACGGTCTTGCCGGTCTATGCTCCGGAGGGTCTTACACACCGGGCCTGACTCTGATTGCCGAACGTTTCACATCGGCGACCCGCGGGCGGGCCATGGGATTTTATCTAGCCGCCGGATCATTAGGCTATGGGCTGTCGGTGATCACCTCGAGCCAGCTTGTTTCCATCGGCGGCTGGCAACTTGCTTTCCTGGTGACCTGCAGTCTTCCGAGTGTGGGGTTGGCGCTCTCACTGCGGGTCCTGCGAGACACCCCCAACATCATCCATTCTGCGCCTGACGGCTGGGAAATGTGGCGCGCGGTCCCTGCTGTCTTGAATAACAAAGCCGCTCTTCTGTCGATGCTCGCTTATACCTTCCACTGCTGGGAGCTTCTGGGCATGTGGGCATGGCTGCCCGCGTACCTGGCAGCGGCGGCTACCCGAACCGCCGGAGGAATCGAATCGGAACTCTCGGCAATCGGACTGGGCATGCTCCTCTCGGGTCTCATACATTTCACGGGCACGTTCGGCAGTCTCATCGGGGGGGCCCTCTCGGACCGATGGGGACGGTCCCTGACCATGCTCCTTTTTTCCTGCATCAGTCTCAGCTTTTCCTTCAGCTTCGGCTGGATGCTCGGATGGCCCCTGACGATCCTGTTTGTGGCAGCCGCCTTTTACAACCTCTCATCGATCGCCGATTCCTCGATCTTCTCGACCTCGATCACTGAGCTCGTCGAACCGCCGTTCATAGGCGCCGCCTTTGCCGTGCGTTCTGTAATGGGGTTTGGTGCGGGCGTTATAAGCCCCGGCGTATTCGGATTTATGCTGGACGTGGGAAGGGGGATATCGCCTCCTTCAGAAACACTGGCCTGGGGATTGGCGTGGACGATTCTCGGGTTGGGCGCCCTTCCGGGTCCGCTTATGAGTTGGGTGTTACGGAGAAGGCCCGAAGCAATGCGCATGGCCCGGGGCATGCGTTGAGTGCTAGTATTTGCGTGCCATGGGCAAGACGCGGACCCCTGCGCCATCGAGTGTTTCACGTATGGCGCGGGCCAGTTTCCACGCGCGGGGGGTATCCCCGTGAATGCAAAGGGTATCTGCTTCCAGTTTGATTTCCGTGCCGTCTACGCTAATCATCCGGCCTGATGTGACCAGGGTGAGGACGCGCTCCCGCACCACGTCAGTGTCATGGATCACCGCACCCTCCAGAGTTCGAGGAGCAAGTTGGCCGTTGCTGAGGTAGGCGCGATCCGGGAACGCCTCTTTGACCACCCTGAGTCCTGCCGAAACGGCCATTTGGGCGCAAAGAGAACCGGCCGCAGTGACCAGGATAAGCTCAGGATCGTAGGCCTTCATAGCGGAAATAACCTCGTTTGCCGTCCGCTCGTCTCTTGCCGCCAGGTTGTAGAGCGCCCCGTGCGGCTTGACATGCTGGAGTTTCATCCCGCGCTCCCGTGCGAAACCGGACAGAGCACCTATCTGGTAAATTATGTAGTTCCTGATTTCGCCCTGGAAGGTTTCCATGTTGCGACGGCCGTAACCCAGGAGATCGGGGTAGCCGGGGTGAGCACCGATTGCAACTCCGTGTTCTGCGGCCAATCGGACTGTTTCGGCCATGACCATCGGGTCCCCGGCATGCCAGCCGCAGGCTATGTTAGCCGAACTGACAAAGGGCATTATCTTTTCGTCATCGCCAATACGGTATGCCCCAAAACTTTCTCCCATATCACAGTTGACATCTACTCTCATAAGATCGCTCTCTATACTTTTCATAGAAGTTTCTCAGCAGATATTCATTTCTCAAATAAGCAAGCCGTGCCTGATCCAGACTCACCTTCTCGAACCGGACCCTCACACCCGGTCCGAGCTGTCCGGCAAGAGACAGGTCCACTGCTATGATCGTTGCCACTTTTACGTAGCCTCCGGTTGTCTGGCAGTCATTGCCCAGAATTACCGGCTGACCGTTGCCCGGCGCCTGCACGGCGCCGGGGCAGGCGCCGTCGGAGATTATATCCCCACCCCACTTGTGCTCGACGATCGGCCCGGCCAGAACCGAACCCATCCTGTCGGAACGGCTTGAAACTTCATATTCTGCGGAGAAAAAGGTCTCGAGTCCGCAGGGAGAAATGCAATCATCCTGCGGTCCCGGTACGGCCCTCAGCACAGGATGGACGGAGTAGGGCGGAATCAGTGCTGCGGGAAATTCGCGAATTGGCCTGCCCACGGGATCACCAAGGCGGAGGATGTCCCCTTTTCGAAGCGGCCTGCCATGGAATCCTCCAAAGCGGCCCCTGAGGAAAGTGGACCTGCTGCACATAACCGGCGGGACGTCAATACCTCCCTGGATGACCAGACAGGTTCGGGACCCTGAAGCCGGGAGGCCCAATTCAATAATTGCTCCCTGCTCTGCAAAACAGCATGTCCAGGTCGGCAGAGTATGGCCGTCAAGGCTCGCTGCCATATCCGCTCCGGTCAGGGCGAAGTGGACCCCGCACTGGAATTCGGCCCGGAATCCGCTGAGGGTAATCTCAAGGCACGCCGCCCCAATGGGGTTGCCCACAAGCAGATTTCCTACCCGCAACGCCTGCTGATCCATTGCACCGGACATCGGGACGCCCTTGTCGCGAAAACCAAAGCGCCCAAGGTCCTGTACGGTTGCCAGAGGCCCCGGTTCAATGATGCGTATAGCTCTCAAATTCCTCTCGCGTTATTGATATGAAACGCATTCTATCGCCCATTTCGAGCAGGAAAGGTTCTTTTCTTTGCAGATCGAATATCTTTACAGGGGTTATGCCGATGATCTGCCAGCCTCCCGGACTCTCGACCGGGTAAATACCCGTCTGACGGTCGGCGATTCCGACGCTTCCCGCCGGGACCGATTTTCTTGGGTCTTTTTTCCTGGGGGTATAGAGCCTGTGGTCCAGTCCGCCCAGATACGGAAATCCCAGGATAAATCCGATCATGTAAACTTGATACACAGGGGCCGTATGAAGTTCGACCACCTTTTCAGTGTGCATGCCGTGGAAGTCCGCGACTTGCCTGATGTCCAACCCGAATTTGCTCTCATAGCAAACCGGGACCTCTATAATCCGTTCGCAATCCTGGTCTGTGGCTTCATCTGCCTTCAACTTCTCCTCTATGATCAAAAGCAGCTTTTCAAGGGAACAAATCCAGGGATCATACCGGATGAAAAGGGAGCAATAAGTTGGATTTATATCAAGGATGCCGGGATATGGGGCCGCCTTGAACCTCTTGTAGAGATGCCGGACTTTCCGGTTTATGTTTAAATCTATTTTATCGCCGAACTCCACGCTGATGCCTGTTTCCCCACATAAAAGGAACCTCGGCTCAGAGTATGTGCCCGATTTGTCCATGCCGCGCTCTTGGCCGCAAAGTGTCATTCCGGTCTTAAGTCTCCGCGTCTCGGTGTCCGCCGTAAGTATCAGAGTCCCAAAAACGCCTTCTGGACGTTGTCGCTCGCAAGCAGCTCTTTCCCGGTGCCTGCCTCCACGATTTTTCCCGTCTGCAGGACATAGCCCCTGTCGCAAAGATCGAGAGCTTCTCTGACATTTTGTTCGACCAGCAAAATTGTGAGTCCCTCTGCTCTGAGTTTTGCGATCGTCTCGAAGAGTTCATCCACCAAAAGAGGCGAGAGGCCAAGGGAGGGTTCATCCAGCATAAGGAGCTTGGGATTGCTTATGAGCCCCCGCCCGATTGCGGCCATCTGCTGTTCTCCTCCGGAAAGGGTGGATGCAGCCTGTTTGCGGCGTTCCCGGAGCCTGGGAAGAAGTTCGTAGACGAAATCGAGGTTTTGGGAGATCCTGCGTGGGTCTTTTACCGAATAGGCCCCGAGCAGAAGGTTCTCCTCGACCGAAAGGGGCCTGAAGAGCATTTTCTCCTCTGGAACATAAACAAGGCCAAGCCGAACGACGGCTTCGGTACGAAAGCCATGAATCGGTTGGCCGTCAAAGAAAATCCGGCCCGAAAAGGGGGGCTGCGCCCCCATAACCGCGCGCAGAATGGTGGATTTCCCGGACCCGTTGCCCCCGATTATACATACCGCCTCGCCCCAGCCCACACTGATGGACACTCCATGAATAACGGGCAGCCGCGAATAGCGTACCTGAATATCTTTTATCTCAAGGCCGGCCGCCGTCATTTGCTTGCCTGCTGCAGATATTGACGTGCGTAACGTTGGCCAAGGTAAGCCTTTATCACCGCAGGGTCTTTGATGACAGACCGCGGGTCGCCTTCTGAAATCTTCTTTCCGTAATCGAGGACAATCACCCTGTGGCAGGTATTCATTATCATCTCCATTACGTGTTCTATCAGAATGACCGTAACGGCCAGGTTTGCACGAATATGCCGGATCAAACCCGTTATTTCCTCGACTTCGTTAGGGTTTAGCCCTGCTGCAACCTCGTCCAACAACAGGAGCTTCGGGCCGGTTGCCAGGGCTGTGGCCATTGCCACCCGCCTCTGAGATGCTATAGGAAGTTCGGATACAAAATGCCCGGAAAGATGGGCGATCTGAAACTCTCTTAAAACTTCGTCAGCTCCGGCCGCTGCGACGGAGCGGGAGCGAGCTTTCATGAAACAGCCTACCATTACATTTTCTTTAACTGTCAGGTCACCCGACGCAAGATAGACCTGAAAAGTTCTGCTCAAACCAAGCCGGGCAATGGAGTGGCTCTTGAAGCCGGTAATTTCTTTTCCCCGAAAGATGACGCTGCCCGAATCAATCGGGTGCACTCCGGCGATGCAGTTAAAAAGGGTGGTCTTCCCGGCGCCGTTGGGCCCGATGATTCCGAGCATTTCACCTTCCGTCACGTCGAAGCTGATGTCTCGATTGGCTTGCAGACCACCGAAGTTTTTATTGAGATTTCGTACTTTAAGGATATCCATCAAGCCGGCTTTCTGCGCCGAACCTTTTCGACGATTCCCCAGATGCCGCGCGGCTCAAATGCCGAGATCAACATGATGATCGCCGCATAGATCACCAGATCGAGTCCCACCAGCCCAGCCCTGGCCCCGAGCCATTCTTTGATGTAGCTTTTGAGCGGGATCAGAATGCCCGCTCCTATGATCGGCCCCCACAAAGAACCCATCCCGCCCAGCATGGCCGTCAAAGCGATCAGGATGGAGATGTCGAGACCCATTGTGTCCTCGGTCTCGATGTTTTTAATATAACAGGCATGGAAACAGCCCACTGCGCTGACGAAAGCCGTCGCAATGGCGTAAGTTTTTATTTTTGTCCACTGTGCGTTTATTCCCAATGAGCGGGCGACCTCCTCATTGCTGTTTATGGCGCGGAGCTGAAATGCCAGCCGGGATCGCCGAAACCAGTTAATGAAGAAGAATCCAAAAAGGAAAAAGGCGAAAATGATGTAGTAGTAATAGGTATCCTGTGTGAAGATCAGGTGAAGGAAATCGGGCGAAGAATATCGCGTTGCCGGAATTTCGAGGCCGCGGGAGGCCCCCACGAAACTCCAGGAATCGAAGATATCTTTGAGTACGAGCGATGCGGCAATCGACGTGATGGCAAAGTAATGCCCTCTCAGCCGGAACAAAGGGTAGCCGATAACGAACGACCAGACAACCGCAAGGCTCATCCCAACAGGCAGGCAAACCCAGAAGGGCGTATTCCAGCGAATCGTCATGACAGCGGTCGTATACGCGCCGATCCCCAGAAATTGGGCCTGGCCCAGATCGACCTGCCCCCCAAATCCCCCGATTGTATTCCATCCCATAGCGTAAAGGGAGAACATGAAGAACTGAATAATGGTAGACATCGAGAAGGAAGAATGGGGCAAAATCGGAAAAAGAAAAAATACCAGCCCCGCCATGCCGGCTGCGAACAGGCCATACCGGGGGGAGCCCGAAAAGTCGAATATATTCTTCAAGATTTCCAACCGAACAACCCTCTCGGACGCACTATCATGATGAGAAAATATGCCAGGTATACCCCTGTGTATTTAAACGGCGTCATGGAAATGCCGGCCATCCAGGAGCTTCCGGTAATGTAGGCCATGAAGTCCCACAAACCGGGAAATTCGGTAATCAGGCCGACGAGCAGTCCTGCGAAAAATGCGCCCGGGACGCTGCCAAATCCCCCCAGAGCCACTATCGCAAAAGCGATCATGGTGAAGAGCAGACCCACAAAAGGCGTGACCGACCAGAAATTAACCAGGAGCGCTCCGGCAACCGTTACAGTCGCGCCACCGATTCCCCAGGCAAGAGCATTCATCCGTTCCGTGGGAATGCCCATGTACCTGGCGCCCTGCCGATTGAGGGCAGTCGCCGTCATAGCCTTGCCCAACCTTGTCCGGTTCATGAGGAGCCAGGTGCCGGCAAAGGAAAGAACGGCGAGGACCGCTGCCGCCAGCTTGGTGGCCGGAATGATGATACCCATTCCAATATCGAATCCCCGATTGACCAGGATGCCTGTGTGGATTGTTCTGTCTTCAGATCCGAAAAACAGAAGGGCGAGATTTCTCAACAACAGCATCAGGCCGAAGGTACCCAGAAGTTGAGCAGCCATCGGCCCGCGCAGCAGGTATCTGACGAAGCCGTAGTAGCAGCAAATGCCCAGCACAAATCCGACCGCGCCTGCGGCTGGAATTGCCGCCAATGGGTCGATCCCCGTCGTCTGCGCAACGATAAGAGCAGTGTACATGCCAATCATGAGGAACTCGCCGTGAGCGAAATTCACGATGTCCATCATGCCGAAAATGATGGTCAGCCCGAGGGCGACCAGGGCGAAAACCATTCCGATCAGCAGACCGGCCACTACCGACCCGGCTAGAATATCCATGGCTTATCAGAAACTCTTGAAGGGATAGATCATATTTGCCGTGGCCAGATCGAAAGGATAGATCATTTCCAGCACGATGTTGCCTGCCTTGTCTTTTTGATACTGGCCGATGATGCCCGATCCCAGTTCATTCTGACCTTTGTCCTCTTTTCCCGAGGCGAACCTTATCCCCGCCCAGGGCACAATCAGTTGGCCGCCGGGGATCGAAATGCTGTTGGCCGCCTGCCGGATGGCCTCGGGCTTGGTGGACCCGGCCTTCTGGAGGACCTCCACCCAGGTCTGAACGCCCGTAAAGGCACGTGCTGAGGCGCCGGTCAGGTCGTGTCCCGTCTTCACCTTGTAAAGAGCATTGACCTGGCCCGCTGCCTTCTTCACCTCGGCAACCTTCGGTGCGAAAACCGTTCGGGTCAAAATCCCCACGACGTCATCGCCCAGGGTCGTAAAGAATTCGGGGGCTTCAAATCCGGAGTCCTGACCCCACACGATCTTGGCGCTCACCTTTTGCGCCTTAAGGGTTTTGACCATGAGGATAGCGTCGGAGGTGTAACAGGCAAAAAGCATTGCGTCAGGTTTGGCGGCCTGCAGCGACCTGACTTCGCTCGAGAGGTCGGGGGACTTGGCGGCATAGAGAAGGGCTTTTTTCACCTCGAACCCATATTGTTTTGCGAAAGCATCTATTGTCTCGGAAACCTGTGAACCCCATTCGGTCTTCTCGCAGGCAGACGCCAGCTTTGCGATCTGCTGCTTTGGAACTGCAGCAACGCCTTTGACTTTTCCTTCGCACAGACCTTTGAAAAGTTCAAAAAGATCTTTGGTGAAAGTCACGTCATTTGGCGTTGTGCGCCAGAACCATTGCAGTTCGCGTTGGGTCAGAGCAGGCGAGGTTGACGTAGCGTTAATCATGGGAATGCCGTATTGCTCGCAGACGGCGCTGACCGCTTTAGTCACCGCGCTATGATAACACCCCATGATGCCGGCAACTTTGTCATCCAGGATGAGCTTTTTCGCCAGATCGGCCCCAAGGGTCGGGTTTCCTTCATGGTCCATGAAAATAAGCTCGATCCTGGCGCCCCCAAGAGAGCTTATACCGCCTCTCCTGGCCATATCCATATCTACAGGCATTATGTTATTGGCAATTTCGGCTGCAAGCTCCGCTCCGGCCCTGAGTTCGCGCCCTTCAGCCGCTGCACCGCCCGTGAGGGGATAGAGCACCCCTATCTTAACGGTATCCGCGCCACAGGACGGGGCAGTCACAAAGAGTATTGCCGAAAACAGTAAAAAGGCGGTTAAGATTGGGTGTGTTTTCCTCATGAAACCCTCCTTCGTTGTTTTGACCTGAAGGGATCATACGCATGGACAGTGTGGACAAAAAGAGAATAAGTTGAGAGATTTCGGGAGTCAACAGATTCTTGAATGAAACAGGGAACAGTGAGCAGGGAGCAGGGAGCAGGGAGCAGGGAGCAGGGAGCAGGGAGCAGGGAGCAGGGAGCAGGGAGCAGGGAGCAGGGAGCAGGGAGCAGTTTACAGTTTGTTGCCGGGGGGTGAAGCCCTGAAAGCCCGTTCGTGGGTCAAGGATCTCACCGTTAACTGCTCACCCGTGACTGAGATACCCCCGGCCTGCTGCGCCGCCTCTTCCACTGATTTGCAGGAGAGCGAGGCGCTCGAGGCGCGGGGCGGCGGGGCTGCCAGCGGGCCGGGCCGGGCCGGTCCGACCCCTCGGCCAACGGGCAATGCCGGGCCTTGGAGACTATCCATTCGGCTTTGAGGCCGAAGCGCGGGCGGGTAGGCCGGCCGGAAGAGTGCTGCCGGTGTGGGACCCGGCTTACGCCGCGATCAAACCGGCAAGCCTGTTGTGCCGGCTGTTCCGCAAAAGGAAGAAGGATCAAGCAGTGCCTGTAGTTAAAGAGCTTCCGGGCGAAAGCATTTTGATAATGATTGGGCCACACGGGGAGAACGGCCCCCTCCCGGGGACCCTGTGGAGATTTTCCTGTAGGGCAGCCAAGATTGTTTTTCTGGAACTGGACACTTTTGATATAATTTGTACAGTTATGGAGGTAGAAAGCAACGACCGGAAGACGGGAGGAGCTTGCCCCATTGAATGAAAGAAACGAGGGAGATGGAAATGTCAGACAAGAAAAGCAAGACTTCAAGGTCAGGCTTGGCCAAAGGAGCAAGAATACATGCTGCGGGCTACGGGGCCGGCGTGTCACAGCTTCTGCGCAGCGGGTTATTATGTGCGAATTGTCGTGAGCCGATCACAGACGAATTCGTTGTTGGCGAACCCATGCTGGTTGCTCCAGGCAAGTACGATGTGTTTTTTCACAAAAACAGGCCGGAATGCCGAAATGCGAGCGGCGAAAAAATAGCATATGTTCCATTGTGCACTAACTGCAAGACGCCGGCTTACCAGTCATTTACAAGAGAGACATTATCCGCGCTGCTTCGATCGAGTGCAGTAAAGTTTCATTGCACTCAATGTGATAATAGCTGGCCTGCCACATTGGAAGACGCGGGAAAGCTTTCACTATTGCTTAAAGACTAGACATCGGAGTCCCTGGAATGAAGCGGAGAGAAAAGGGGCGGCGGGAGTCATCATAAAGCAGATTCCAGAGGGGTCAGAGAGCAGTGCAGAGCGCGGTGCAGAGCGCGAAAGAAAGTACGATCGGCGTTATTCAGTTTTCAAAGAGCCGGAAGGGTTTCGCATAACCTATCGATTTAACTTATAAATGGAGCTTATCCCTGTAAATACAGGTCAAATGCAGGTGCTGGTCCAGCAACCAACTGATATTATTGGTAATTTTAATTTCATTTTCTGTGAAAACAGCGGGAAATCCAGCCAGTAATTCAGTGAGCAGTTAAGAACAATTCCTCTTGGTTCTATCGCCACGCGACGAGCAGGAAAAAATAATTCCTCTTGGTTCTATCGCTTCGCGACGAGCGGTAAAATACTTAAATTCATAAATCAATTTGTTTTGATCCCGCAATATTGTACTACACTGTGATTTCGCCTTGCCAAACGGCAACCAGAAGCGGCAATAGAAGCGGCAAAAGGCATAAAAAACCGTGAATCGCGAATCGTGAATCGCGCATCGTAACCCGTAACCCGCAACCCGTAGCTCCGAAGGCTGGCAACCAGAAGCGGCAACCAGAAGCGGCAACCAGAAGCGGCAACCAGAAGCGGCAACCAGAAGCGGCAACCAGAAGCGGCAAAAAACGGGCCGGCCGGGGCCGGGCAATGTTGTTGAATTGAGGAATTGAGAGATAAGGTTGCGGACCCCGCCACATACGAACAGACAGTGGCTCGCTGGACCTCCTATCAATTCGAAATAGCTCTCCGACATCGAGGAGACGCTTTCCGCGTGCTCTATGCTGTTAAAATCGGCGCTGATATTTGGGTCATTCACGCCTTTCAGAAAAAATCCAAGGCCGGAATTAAAACGCCCAAGATGGAGGTTCATCTTATACGCGACCGCCTGAAACGGTTTAAGGAGGCTTTACAATGAACGACGACTTAGAACTCATTCACGGCAGCGGCAATGCGTTTCGTGACTTTGGCCGCGTTAATGCCGGAGTTGAACAGGCTCGCGCCATTCTTGCAGCGAAGATCATACGCACACTTGACGAGCGCGGTCTATCAACACGCGAGGCCGAAAGACTGACAGGCGTAGCTCATTCGGAGTTTTCGCGCATCCGCAACGCGAGGCTTGGACGCTTTACGCTTGA
>JBEKQE010000047.1:0-28714 GCA_049520035.1 Syntrophobacteraceae bacterium
AGGGACTCCCCGGCTTCGCTTGTCTCCATTCCGGAGACAATGACACACACCTATGCCCTAAGCCAATAGCGGCTTGGTTTCAAGCCGGCCATTTTGGCTGGTTTCTTGACCGGCGCCAATAACATTCTGCCGGATGTACTTCTCAGTGCGTTTATACATGAGGATGTCACGGACAAGGCGGTCATCGGGCGGCATGATGACAAGGAGCTCATCTCGCCCCATGCTCCGCATTCGCAAAATGGACTCGCTCTCGGCGCTTTCATGAAAGGGAGTGACCACGTGAATGGCGAGTTCATAGTCTCGACCATGGAGCCGGTCATCGAGTTTTCGAGAAAAGGGATAATCCTGACCGTTTTCATCGAACCTGATTTTCCGGTTCTTCAAGATATGATCAAAGATTATCTTCTCCAGTTCACCTGAGACATCGGCCGATTCGACTTCAGTATTCTTGATCTCCTGCTCGACATCTTTCTCATCATCAGTTAGGTATTGGTACTGCTCACCACTACGTTGAATGTAAGTTTGCTGCTCCAAAAGATTGAGTGCTTCCTCGACCCTCTTTCGCAACTGTGGCAAGTCTCGGTCGAAGCCGTCAAGCATCAGTACGCATAGGTTGCGGATGGTGGGCTTGAATTCCTTGACGTATTTCACCAGGAAAAGTGTTTTCAGCAGGCGGACGGCGAAGGGATTACCGAGGTGCTTTTCTGCCAGCAAAATGGCTCGCTGAATATTTGACTTGAGAGCGGTTCGAATCCCTTCAAACATGAGATCGAAGGTTGCAAGCTGCCCCAACTCATGGTCACCGATTTGAATGGCGACCTGTTGGAACACGCCCAGCATGGAGCGCTCACCAACCGAGCTGTGCTTGCCTTCAAAAGCGTTATGCTGAGACAGGTTCTGAATTACCGACTGAAAGAGGGCGAACTGGTATGGAATGAACGGGTAACTGTGAATGAAGTGATCCCGGTCCTGAAAGTTGCGGTAAGATTTCGATCCATCTGCAAAGTCAAAGAGGGTCTTCAAATTGTTCGCTTGAGCACGGTAAATGTCTGAGAGAAGGGTGACACCGTTGTCATCTTTAAGAAGAAGTCGTTTTTGAATGACCTCTGCCACATCCGCACTGGTAAGTTTCATCCGGCTGGCAAAGCGATCCTGAATCTTTGAGAAGTCATTACTCTGCTGCTTGCTCATTTCGCCAAGAACGGTATCCATTTCCTCCTGGGCTGTAACAATGACCCAGGAGCGCCCGCGACATTTGGTTGCAAGGCTTTCCGCAATCGTCTGCAGATTGGTCATCAGCTTTACGTTGCCTGCGATATACTGCCCGGCCTCATCGACAAAGAAGTTGAGGCGAAAAGTTGGACCCTGTTGATCGATGTATGCTCTGACCTGTTCTGCAAAATCCTCGATAGAAACCCGGTACTCACTCCGGTATTTATCCAAAATTCCGGTGGCTGATTCCTCCGGGTTGCCCGTGACTTTGGCATAGGCACTCGCAATGTTCTGGGATTCCAGCAGCGCCTGTTCCCGACCTTTGTTCCAGTCAATTCCGGCGATGTCCTGGTATACGGCTCTAAACTTTTCTAATAGACCACGGCTATCAAGGTCCCTTTCGAATTGAGCGATATGCCCCTGTTTGCCGTAGTAGCCGCACATTTCATCAAACACTTTGACGAAAACGGCGAGCAGGGCATCTACTTGGGTCTTGCTGATGACATCCGCTTTCTGATCGATATTAAAGAGAATGCTCTTGGAAGGTATGGATACGGCGCGTTTCAAATCACCCCGAAGGATTTCGTTATCTCCGCACTTTGGAAGGAAGAGATCCAGTGCGGCGACCCCTTCAATCTGCCGATTTTCTAGCAGGAGAGCAAGAATCTTAAGCAGATGAGATTTACCCGATCCAAAGAAGCCCGATACCCATACACCGTTTGCTCCTTCGTAGTTGTTGTAGGCATCCAAGAAGGATTCGAGGCGTTTTTCCACCTCATTGGTCAGAACATACTCCTCCATTTCGAGATGGAGGCTCGCCTCATCATCGGCTTTGATGACCCCTTCAATCGGGCGGCCAACCGGTTTCTCGAATATCGCTTTCAGAGTCATCACGTTCCCCTCGTTTAAACTTCGCAGTGAAATATATTGAACGCCCTGTAATACTTGTCGTCATGAAGCCTTCCGAAGAGGTCGAGCGAAGCGCCGGACTCCAGAGAATGGGTGTAGGCACCAGGGAAAAACATAACGGTCGGCTTGTCTTTGGCAGTGCTCTGCAGATTATTCAGGACATTGTGCGACCTGATGTACGGAAAGACCTCACCAACGCCTGAAAGAAATATCACATCGAACTCGGTCTCTACGATCTTCCTTGCGATGGCGGGAACCAAATGCGCTTCAGGGTCGAGCACGCCCTGGAGCAGTTCTTTAAGCTGATCTTTGGTAACGCTCTCTTCCATTGACAAAACCCGGTCCCACACGCCGCGCGCTTTCAGCAATTCGATGGAAAGGTCATACAGGTTGATTTCAAGGATGCGGATACCGGATTGAGCCAGCCTATTGACAAGCTGTTTTTGTAGGCGCTCCATTTCAGATGCTTCCTCAGGTCTGTACGGGCAGATGAAAAACGGGATCTCATTGCCGAGCCCCTGTTTCTGGAGAAAACGTTGACTGCCTATTACCGTGAGAAGATGTTGGAACTTTTCCTGCATGGGTTTCTTGTTAAATTCCAGGTTCATCGCACCAGTTCCTTTAGCTCTGATTCCGCAACTGGGAAAACGGAAAAATCTTGATATGCATGACCACCGATAACGTTTACCAGGCGAGGGGTGAGCATGGCGGCATTAATGGTATTGTCGGCAGCCACCAAGTCTGCTTCGCGCAAGATTCTGAAAAGCACCTGGCGAAGTTTCTTATGGGTTGCCGGGGTTATTTTTTCCAATTCTTGGTGCCAGTGTGCTTTCGCATTAAAAAAAGCGTCGTAATCTTCGTTGTTGAGATCACGACGCAAAGTGAGAAAGCGCTCTCGGATGACCTCAATGGCGAAATCCCGGATAAACCTGTAGTGACGACAAACGGCCAGCCAAAGAAGATAGGCTTGCTCCTGACTTGCTCCGCTTATCAGAAGCTTCAGTTCGCTGGGATGAAGGGTTCTTAAACGGAAGCATATCTCTCTGCAGATACGTTTGGAGGAACTGAGGGTTCTGACCTGTAGAATATTCTTTTCCATCACCTCATGGCGGACCTTATCCCAGTCGCCTGTCTCGAAATAGAGTGCGGCGATTTTCACCGATTCCTGGTGAAACAGCCCGCCCGTTGTGAAGGACATATTATACTTCCCGGTTTTCATTCCTGATTCGCATTTCTCTTGGTCCGGCCTGTTGCACCACCGGCTTTTACCCAACCATCGACCTCATCCTTTTTGAACTTCCAGAGACGACCCATGCGGTGGCCAGGCATAGCGTGCTTGTCGATCCATCGATACACGGTGTCATTGCTGACCCCCAGGTGCTTTGATATTTCATCCACCGAAAACCACCGGTCTTCAATCTCGGCCATTCTTAAGCTCCTCACGCTTACGATCTTCAACAGGAGTTATGGGCACGCCCGTCCCCTCAGTATGGTGTATTACGCTAAATCATTCCGATTGTAAACCGCAGTTCACCGCAGCTTTACGGTTTAGGATGAAAATGTCAGCATATGAAGACAACCTGGCGCGTCTGAACCCAGGCAGTGGTGCAAGTGACGTTTTTAGGGGAGATTGGTGTGTATACATTCCACTACCGGGGACACTTCATTTCAGGGCAGATAGGGTGTCAAAGGGGGGTGGCTCTTTCAGAAATTATTTCCCTAGGAGCGTGTCGGAATATTGATTAGTTTGAACTAACTTCCCACTTTGACCCCTAATTATGGCGCCAGGAGGTACTTCACCGAGCGAAAACAGGTCGCAAACGTGTGCCGGTTGCCACTTTTACCATAAATTTTTTGAAAAAAGCCGTTATCCCGACACGCTCCTAGCTTCTCTTCAGCCCTGGCTTTGCATCGACTCAAACTCTGAACATACCAAAGGTACGTAAAGACGTGCCGGTTACCAAACCAGCGCTTGGCCCAGCCCTCGAATGGATCACCCCTGGCCTCAGTGCCGACCGCAGACGCCTCGCCGCTGACAGAGTTACGGGGAAGGGACGCCGATCATCAGGCAATGATGGGACCAAAAGAAAACCGAAAGACGTACCCCCAATGACGATACTACCCCCAAAGGGAGAAGACCCCAAGGGTCAATCATGCTAACATCTTCTCACTCACCATTTTTCAGTTGTTCTGGGCCATGCGCGTGGCTTCCATAAGCGCCTTTAATTTGAGATCAGCGCCCGCACCAAACCAAACACGGTTCAGCCGATTAGCTTCGTTCTCGGTTTTCACCACTCGATAGTCTTCAAATCGTGTGACCGCATTATAGGCTGCCCAAAGGGTTCCTTTGACTCCGGAAATTTGGAGATCAGGAATGGTGTCGAAAAGCTCTGTCACATGCTCCCATTTCGGAGGATATGTTTTATGCTCCTTTTGAGACTCGGTCATAGGAAACAAGGCAGCAAGATATTCTTCAAGCATTTGCTGGTTCTTAACCGGAGTCGCCACCAACTTCTGGAAACACTTGGCCGCTTCTTCGTATATTTTGTTGGCGGTGGCGATCAACTCTCCTACTTCATCTAGACGCTTGCCCATCTGGGCGCTGTGGCGTACGCGAAAGGCTGATTGTCCGTCTTGCATTGCCATTAGCAGCGTATTTTGGCAGACGACTCGAACGGCTGTAAACTTAACGATTACTGAGCCTTGCCCTGTATGTGAGTTGGAGAGAAGAAGATACTTCTGACACTCGTCTCCGAGGACAACTTTAATTGCGCCTGGCATCTGTGCCATTAGCCAAATACGCTCTCCGTTGCCCAGGGCACCGGCTGTTTCGTAGGTTGCGGTTTTCCGGTTCACAATCGGATCGAAAAAATTAAAAGCTTCGGTATTCTGAAGAGGCTTGTAGCGATCTGAAACTATCCCCAAAACTACTTCTTCCTCTTTTCTGTTTGGTCTGGGAACACGAACCAGTTCGTGTCGGGAGAATTTTATTTTACCCCGCGAGTTCACCGTAGATTTGGTCCCACGAGCAGGTCGTGACTCAACAGTCCAATCCAAGTCGGCAGCTTGAATCATTTCTTTTGCGGTCACAGTGGGTGGAACTTGTTTCCCTTGCCCATGCCATGGCACCGTTCCAACGTAAGCCATAGTCTCAACGTTTGCAGGCATAGAGTTTCCTCCTTGTTAGGTATTTAATTTATCCAGCCACTGCTTTTTAACGGAGTTACTGCTTAATCTTCCGCACATGTTTGAGGCAAAAGAGGCCCGAGACAAAAGTGTTTAAATCTCAACACTCTCGAAGCCAGGACACGAATACACTCTAATTCATTAGAGTTTACCAGATCAAGCATTTTCCCCTAGTAAATTAGTGCGAAAGGGGGATCATGCTTGTCAGCCGGGTCAAACAAGTAATGGAAGCGCGGGGTTTTACCATAAAGCAACTGGTGGAGGCCAGCGGGCTGGCGGAGGAGACTATCATGAGAGCCAGACGCGGTGGCGGCACCGGCCAACTGGGGAGTTGCACACTTCAAACTTTGGAAATAATGGCAAATGCCCTTGGCGTCAAGGTGAAGGACCTGTTCGAGGAGGTTTAGGCACATGGGCATTCTCGCGACATTGAAGGATATGTCGATTTTCGGAACAGCCCTGCTGGCGGCCTATTCAATTGATTCATGGAGACGTGAATATAGGGCCAAGAAGCAGAGTGAGTTGGCAGAGGAAACTTTGACACTCTTCTATGAGGTACAGGATATTATCCCTGTTATCAGAAGTTTTGGCGGGTTTGAAGGGGAAGGAACAACAAGAACGGTCCGCCCTGGAGAGACGGACGAGCAACGTGAAGCCAGAAATAGGGCCTATGTTCTAATCGAGAGATATCAAAAGCATCGTGAGCTCCTCAGTAAAATTCACTCTATGCGATATCGATTTATGGCACAGTTCGGCAAAGATGCAGCAAAACCCTTCGATGATCTTCATCGGCTTCTCAGAGATTTGTTGTCGTCTGCAAGAAGACTGGCGGACCTTTGGACCACAGATCTAAATGCATATTCCCATGAACAACGTGAAAGGCATTTTCAAAGACGTGAACAATGGGAAAGTATCTTCTGGGAGGAATCTGGGGACGACGAAATTAATCGGAGGCTCCAATCAATAATTGAGGAAATCGAAAAGACGTGCCGAAATGTTATCACCGCAAAGGGAACCATCTTTTCCTTTCTTAACTACCCCTTGGAATTTATTGCTAAAAGATTCAGAAAGAGCTAATCCGGCCTAGAATGTTGCAAGGTCCACCTGGGGTGCAGAATCCTCTCAAGATGGAGCACGATTGGACCCGGCCTGCTATCTTGGACTGGCCGAAGGTGAGGACCAATAAGGCTTTCCCCTTGTTTCTGAATGTGGCCGAGTGTGCCCAAAAGTGTACCCAACAGACCTCGAAAACCCAAAAATTTCCTAACATTTCCCAACATAAAAAAAGAGCCGAAATCCTTATCTATCGGGAATCTCGGCTCGGTGTCTGACTTTACGAGAATGCTAATTTTTCGTTCCTAAGTCCAGTGCGTATGCCATTTTCGCCACTCTCGCACAGAGACTCGTATGATAGACTTATATAGTAGCCTACCGAAAAAAAATAACCACTCTGCGTCGTGTGAGCGCGTAGCGGGCAGGCCGACCGCCACCATTCTCGACGCTCTCCATTCCTGACCTGTCTATGATCACTGTCCATGACCAGAGACGGGGCGTTCCCGAGAGGCCTGGTACTCACCACCCGATGATTTAGCACTTTCCCGGAATCGCCTGTTGCAGCCGTTTTGGTCACCGTCTTGACTCTTTGGAAAAGGAGTTATCACTTCCCGGCTTCCACGGATGCTCTGTGCCAAGTTTTCCCTTAAACTTTTTATTTTATCTCATTGTTTACCATTTGTTAATAGATAAGCTCGCAACATCCCCACTGACAGCCAACAGCGGATTTTGCGCGGCTTTATGTCTGCCCCCCAGGTTCGTCCACATGGAGGCATCGGGTCCCGTCAGGTTCCTCCGCGACTCTGAATCCAAACAGCGTGCTCATCTGGGCGAAGCTCCTGCCGAACAGCAGTTCCATATTCCGGGCCGGAATTTTGAACTTATCGCTCACAAACTGCCTGAAATGCTCCTCGTATGAAAGGAGCCTCAGTACCTCCTGAACGTTTCCTCCATTACTCCGGCTCAGCTCTTCGAAAGTGCCTGAAAGTACTGCGAACCCGCATCGGGCTTCGTGTTCGGCGATTATCTCCAGCAGCACCTCGACACCCTCGAAAATGTGATCCCTCAGCAAGAAAGGCAGTTCGGCCGTGTCACGAGCGGGGATCGGGTCCCAACACGCCTGGGCCCGGCATTGAAGAGGCCGATCGACATAGATGGAGCACCGGTCGATTTGGGAAATCAGGAACGCACATTCCCGCAGGCCTTCTTTTTCCCTGACCTTGATTCTCTCTTGGGGAAGCACAAAGGGCCTTCCATCGAAAGGCGATCGCGCGGGCTCGCCTTTCCTCAGGGTTACGAGCTGGTCCCACGGGATTTTGCCGGACTGAAGGAGCACAAGATCTTCCAGGTGAAGGGTCGGGCTCCCCATCCGGCAGCACTCGCCGCACTGGACACAGGCGGGCAGAATCGTCCGGCAGGCCTCCTCGGCGCCCAGCAGCATCCGCTTCCAGGCATCGAGCCGATGCGATCCCTTCATCTTGTCCCAACCCGACACCACTTCCTGAAAGACTGGTGTCTGCTCGATTTGCCAACGGACACGCCGGGAAGGGATGAGCAAGTTGGCTTCCTCTTTCAGGAGCGCTTCCACAAAGTCAAACCAGTTCGCCCGAAATTGATCGATATCCCACGCGGAGGGATGATTTATAGAAAGTTCGGAAAGACGCTCTGACTCTTTTTGCATAAAAATTTGCACCTGTCGAATCGAGAAAGATAACAGCCCAAGACGGCTGCTGATTTTATCTGCCGGTTCGCAATCTTAGCCGATTCAAACAGATTAATAAACCCTTAGAGAAAAATTTGGGGATTGAAGAATTAAATCAAACCGCCGGTTTTTCCCAGCACGCGACCAGAAAGGCCCCGGTATCCAGCCCTCGGGCGTCTCCATCCCTTTCTATGTCAACCGCTCGCGATGGATCATCATGCTTGTGAAAGTGGACAACCGTCCTGATCGAAGTCGGCAACGGCGCCAGGCTTTTCATCTCGGATGGGGACCTGAAGCGGGCGTGCGCGAAAATCGGATGGTCCTGTTCTGCTGCGGCCCTTCTTCGGGCCGCCCACGGGCTAAGAGAGTTCAAGGAGGCAACCACAACCAGACCCCCAGGCCGGGTTACCCGGAACATCTCGGCGACGGCGCTCGGGGCATCTTCATCAAGAAACTCGATGGCAGTAACCGACACGGTTTTGTCGAAAGATCCCGTGGCAAACGGGAGGTGGAGCATATCGCCCCGGACCATGTGGAAAGGGAGCCCGGGCGCCTTCTTGCCGGCACGCCGCAGCATGGGCAAAGAGAGCTCGAGTCCTGTGACCCGCGAACCGGCCGCCAGCAGGTCTGCGGTAAAGACACCCGTTCCGCATCCCACATCCAGAATCTTTTCCCCTTGCCCCGGGCGAGCCATACCGAGCAGAAGCCGGCTCTCATACTCCCTGACCAGCCTGCCTATGGGGGTCTCGAACCACATATCGTACTTTTCCGGCCATTCATCGAAAATCTCTGCCATTCAGATCAATCCTGCAGGTAGGCCCTGCCCTTCTCTAGATCTATGTCATTTCGATGTCGCATCTGAAAACTGAAGTATCTGAATACCGGTTTCAGGATCTTTTTTTCGAAAGCCTCCAATTCCGCAGATTTCCAGCAGAATCACTTCGCCGATCAGCCATACATCTACCCCTGCCCTGGTACAGCCAACGGTCGCCGTGCCTTCCCTGCCCGTCGCGGCGTGCATGTGCAGCTCAGGATGCCCGTTCTCATCGGGAAAAAGCGTCCCCACCGCAAGGACCTCGTGAATTCCGCCTAATCTGTGAATTATCGGAATAATGTCATCTCCCCTGTTTTCCTCCGGGCCCACGACAAGGCGGCTCGTTGCGCCGGCCCCTCCAACAAACATTACCATTGCGTTCCGGACCCCATGCTCGCGGGCAAAATCAACCACTGCGTCGGGAAGTCGTTCTCCGGTCTCGAGCTTCAGGACAAAAATACGTCCGATAGTTCCCTCGCTATACTGCATAATGCGCCACTTCCCTCGTATTACAGACTTGAAGAATAACCGTCCAAGGCTGCTGCAAAAAAAAATCCCGGGCAACCAGAAAACCCGGGACTTTGCATTCTTCCTCACATTCCAAGGCAGGATTAAATCGCTCAAGCGTTCCAGTATTGTGAGAAGGCCATACTGGCGGCGCTGTGGATCATGCCGAACGCATCATGCGACGTTCCCTGCGCTGGATGCGTTTTATCGCTTTTTTCTTCTTGATTCGCCTGCGCTCTCCTTTGGACAGATAGTAGTTGTGCCGGCGCAAGACGGGTTGAACGTTTTTCTGGAAGTCTTTGCGGAGCTTGCGAATCTTTTTCTCAATGTTTTCCCTCGGTTCAGCCTCCGTGCTTACCAATAAATTTCACCTGCCTTTCAAAACGGCCTCATCCGGGAGGCAATAAAATAATCCGGCCGGCGCATAGCTTCACCTGACCAGAAGTAATCAAACTTATATCAGGGTGTAGATTAAATCAAGCAAAATAGCTCTGAGCTTGGGCATTTTACTGCGACGCAAGATCGTAGTGCGAGAAGTGCATCGTGAAGGTTGCCCGCCCCTGGGTTGATGACCTGAGCGACGTGGAGTAGCCAAACATCTTTGAGAGCGCAACGACCGCCTCAATCACCTGGATCGCCTTGCGTCCTGTTATGCTCTCGATTCTTCCTTTCCTCATATTTATGTCGCCCAGCACTTCTCCGAGAAATTCCTCGGGCGTGAGGATTTCCACCGACATGCAAGGTTCGAGCAATACCGGGGCACCCCGCTCGAAACCGTTTCTGAAAGCCATCGAGGCGGCCACCCGGAAGGCAAGTTCGCTCGATGCCGCTTCCTGGAAAGTCCCCGCGAAAACGGTCGTCTCGACGTCCACGACAGGATAGCCCGAAATAGTCCCGCTGGTCAGTGCGTCCTGTATCCCTTGCTGGATTGCAGGGAAAAACATCTCCGGAATGGATTCGTCGCGCACCTTGTTCACAACTCTATTGCCAAGTCCCCTTTCCCTTGCGGCCAGGTGCAACTGAACCTCAGCAAAATGCCTGGTCCCCCCGATCTCCCGGTCGAATACCCCGATTCCCTCCGATGCATGGCTGATGGTTTCGCGATAGACAACCTGGGGCTTCCCGGCGTTCACAAGGACATGGTAGTCTCGCTCGAGCCTGTTCAGGACGACTTCCAGGTGCAATTCGCCCATTCCGCTGACGATCATCTGACCCGTATCGGCGCTTTCGACAAACCGGAAGGTAGGGTCCTCTTCGGAAAGCTTTGACAGGCTGTCGAAGAGTTTTTCCTGGTCTGCTCTGGTCTGTGATTCGACGGATATTGAGATTACCGGCTCGTAAACTTCCACGGGCTCGAGCAGCACAGGCCGATCCGGGTCGCAGATAGAATCGCCGGTGGTAGCCGTTTTCAGCCCGAGTACCGCGACCAGATTGCCGGCCCCCGATCTTTCGATCCGTTCCCGCTTGTTTGCGTGCATCTGAAATATGCGGGATATTTTCTCGCGGGCGCCTTTTGAAACGTTCAATACGTCGGAGCCAACCCTGAGTACCCCGGAGTAAATCCGCAGATAGGTCAACTTGCGGCCCTGGTCCATGAATATCTTGAACGCAAGCGCCGCCAGGGGTTCCCGTTCATCGGACTTGCGCTGCTCGACAGCACCGGTCAGGGGGCTCGTACCCTCGATCGCCGGTATATCTAGCGGCGAAGGCAGAAAATCGACAATTGCGTCCAAAAGCGGCTGCACGCCTTTGTTTTTCAAGGAACTGCCGCAAAGCACCGGAACGGCTTTAAGTGCAAGGGTCAGACGCCTTATCACCGGAATGAGCTGCGCTGCCGTAATTTCATCGCCTCCAACATAGCGCTTCATCAGCTCGTCATCAAATTCGCCGAGCTTGGCGACCAGGTCTTCCCTGGCCTCGTTTGCCGCAGGCATAAGATCAGGGTCGATCTCCCCAATTCTGAATTCCGCGCCCAGGGTCTCATCGAGCCAGAAAATCTGTTTCATTGAAACCAGGTCGATTACGCCCCTGAAGTCCGATTCTACTCCGAGGGGTAACTGGATGGGCAGAGGGATGGTTTTGAACTTGTCAGCGATCTGGCTCACCGTGTTATTGAAATCCGCCCCTATTCGGTCCATTTTGTTCACAAAAGCTATCTTGGGTACCTGATGGCGGTCGGCCTGATGCCAGACGGTCTCCGACTGCGGCTCGACCCCATCGACTCCCGAAAATACGGCTATCGCCCCATCCAGGACTCGTAGCGAGCGTCCTACTTCTATTGTGAAATCAACGTGACCAGGGGTGTCTATCAGGTGGATTTCATGGCCGCGCCACTCGCACGTCGTAACGGCGGAAGTAATGGTGATGCCGCGCTCTTGCTCCTGTTCCATCCAGTCCATCACGGCAGTGCCATTGTGCACTTCGCCCATCCTGTGGGAACGGCCGGTATAGAACAAGATACGTTCGGTCAGCGTGGTCTTGCCCGCGTCTATGTGCGCTATTATTCCGATATTTCTATATAGTTTCAAACGCTTTGGGTCGGACATAAACTCCACTTTCCCATGCGGATCTGAAGATCATCCTGCATCAAACTTTAAACAAGCGCGTAAGTTTAGGGAATCGGTCCATATATGTCAAGGGCGCTGCCCGCGCCAAAGGGCGGCTCAATGCGTGAATAGGAGAATAATCCGGTCATTCCTCTTTGACAGTAGATTGATTAGCTCCTCGATGGCAAATTGCCATCGCAAACGATTCGCCGGCGGCCGGCGCCTGAGCCATGAATCCGGTGTAATCACAGGCACTTGTGATAGAAGAAAGAAAAATAACGCAATATCAAGATTGCCTGCATAAGAAAGAGATTGCGTGAAAAACACTCAGTAAAACGATTCAGTTCAGACTAAGGCTGGACAGGCTTATCCTATTTGGTCCGAATCAGGCACTATGTTTCCGGATATCTCTCTGTGCACCCATTAATCAGGCTTTTTCCCCGATAATCCGGTCTAATCGTGAATAATCCCGGATAACCCGATTTGATTTTTCCGGGCAGAACTGTTAAAAACCTCACAATCCTATTACTCTTGCGGGTATCGTGAGTGCCATAGGGGCCTCTTTGAAAAATGTGAGGAGAAACCAGTATGGCGCCTGATTCAAGCCTCCACAGGCACCATGCGGCGGGATCCGAAGCAGGCCTTCGCGTTTTTGTGAAGGTCGGTGCTTCACTTCTACTTTCCCTGTTCATTTTACACTTTCCAGCTCAGGCAGGGGCAGAGAGCACGGAAATCCTCGGGGCGCTGGCAGCGCTGTCGTTGCCCGGCGATTCACCGAAAAAGGATATTTCCGCAGTGCCGCTCACCCAGCCCACTCCTACGGATACTCTGAAAGGGACCTCCGCGGTGCTATGGAGAAACGGAATCCAGATACCCCTACGTGAACCACTTGTTGAGAAATATATCCGCTTCTACCAGGGAGAAGGCCGAAATACTTTTTCGGATGCCATGGAAAAGGCAAAGACATGTCTCCCCCGAATGACCGAGATTCTGGAGAGCCAGGGCGTACCGGCTGAAATGGTTTCCATTGTGTTTGTTGAGAGCCGTTTCGTGCAGAACTCGTCATATCGAGGAGCGGGTGGTTATTGGCAGATGATGGCGGCAACAGCGAGGGACATGGGATTACGGGTCGATCGTTGGGTCGATGAGAGACGAGACCCCATTAAGTCGACCAAGGCTGCCGCCAAATACCTGAAAACACTCTACGAACAGTACGACTCATGGTTGTTGGCCCTTGCCGCATACAATGCGGGAACCAGGCCGATTAATTGCGTGGCGAGAAAGTGCTACGTTAAGGACGGGGAGCTTTATGGGCGAAAGTTGCCCGCGTATGCGGCAGTTTATGTTTCAAAAGTGCTGGCCGCGATGAATATAATGCGCGAGCCGCAAAAGTACGGGTTTGAGTATCCCAACTATTGTAGTCCTACGGACTTCGATCCGGTTTTGATCAATACGCCTCTGAAACTGGAAGAGGTGGCACAATGGATCGATGTACCCGTCAGTCGTTTACAGGAACTCAATCCGTCACTGCGACTGGATGCGATGCCCCCCGGTTCCGGATTTGCACTGCGTTTGCCTCCGGGTTCCAGAGAAAAATTCGACCTCGCCTACGAGGTCTATACCCGAAGGTAAGCCTCTAAAAAAGGGGACTATGGCGCCTCACGAAACAATCTTCACGATATGGAAAAATTGCCCGTATGAGTATTAGGATGGTGGCTCTCGAGCTTTATCGGGTCATGAAAAAGATAGAGGAACTCGAGAAGAAGTTGGAGAGTCTGGAGGCCGGGTCACAGGAAAGAGTGGAAATCGAGAGGGACCTCAGAGAAGCCATGGTCCAAAAGGACCGGGTGAAAAAAATGATCGAGCGAGCCAAAGGTGGCTAATCGAAAAACCCCCTCAAGTCGGTTTCCATGACCGGCAGCCAAGACTTGCAATGCCACAGCTAGATTAAAGGCCCTCCTCCCCCGGAGGGCCTTTTCTTTTGCCTTTGCCGCCCGGCACGAACGAATCTCATCAAATGCCGGTTCCTTCAGGAAAACTCACCTCGAAAATATCCAGGTCTCTTCCGATTCTGATGGACTGAAATTCTTTGCGCGCCTCCTCTTCGAGTTTCCCGAGTTCACTGTTTTCGTACCTGGGGCTTATATGAATGAGGATCGCCCCGGCAGCACCGGATTTCCTGGCAATCCCTGCTGCTTCGGCAACCGTCATGTGCCCTTTTACATCGGCGTGTTCGGAGTGTTCGGTGAGAAACATACCTTCCAGAAAGGCCAGGTCTGCTTTTTTGCACAGAGAATAGACGCCGGGGGCGGGTCTGGTGTCCACCACGAAAGCGATATGCCTGCCCCTTCTGGCAGGCCCAAGCACCTCGGAGGGTTGCACAGTCTTAGCTGAGGCAGTCTTTACGCTTTCGCCCTTCTGGAGTTTCCCCCAGAGCGGTCCCATCGGTACGCCAAGGGTCTGCGCCCGCGCGGGGTTGAATTTTCCCGGCCTGTCCAGCTCTTCGAACCTGTATCCAAGGCAAAACCGGCTATGTTTGACCGGTTGCCACAGAATCCTGGCCTGGCCGTCCCGGTATGCCGGACCAGTGTTATCTGAGGACCATTCGGTGATGTTTATTGGGAAGTTGACCTTGAACTCAAGCGTTTTCTGACACTGGGTAACGAACTCCCGCGTCCCGGGGGGACCGAGGATTGCAAGGGGGGCCGGGTCCTCCATCTGAGCCCGGAGCATGATCATACCCGGAATCCCCAGGCAGTGGTCGGCATGCAGATGGGTTACAGCGATCAGCTTCAGCCCTCGCACCCCGAGCCGCGCCCTTTTCCAGTTGATCTGCGTACCCTCCCCGGCATCGAACAGATATATTTGGCCATTGAGCCTCACCGCCAGGGAAGAAAGCATCCTATAGGGCATCGGCATCATCCCGCCAGTCCCGATCAATACGCATTCCAATTCGCGATCCTTATCGCAGGCTTAGTGAGGGCAGCGCCGCCGATTTTGTTTGGTTGCGCCTTAATCCTTCCGCTACCCTGATTGTAATAATAAATCTCACGCCATACAAGCAACACATCAAGGTCGGGCTAATCGAGGCAAGGTGAGTTCTGAAGGGTATCGAGCCAAGAAAATAGGCAAGCGGAGGCCTTTTGATGGAATTTTTTCCTCCTGTAAAGTATCATTGAATCAAGCTGGATTAGAAACCCCACTTACAAGGGAGCACAGAAATGGCCGATGAAAACGCGGTTTGCAGTGGTTACGAAAAAATGCCGGTCAGTCGGCTCGAACCTGGAGAGATGGGAGTTCTGCTGGCTCGGGCAGGCGCCGGCAAAACAGCATGCCTCACTCATCTTGCCCTGGGATACCTGCTCGACAAAGAACCTGTTCTCCATGTGTGCGTCGATGTGGTCCCGGACAAAGTGAAGCTCTGGTACCACAGACTGCTCAAAGATATCTTTTCGAACCAGCCCGAATGTAAGGTTACCGAATTACAGCACGCTATCGAACCACTGAGGTTTATAATGTCATTTCTCAACCGGACATTCAGTCCGGAAAAGTTGGAGATAAGCATCGACAGTCTCAAGCAGCAGGCTAAGTTCGTGCCTGCGCTCATCATTCTGGACGGTCTGGACTTTGGCCGTGCGCATGCACTCTTCGAAAAGATAGGCGGTATCGCCCGTAGGCACTCGGCGTCGGTCTGGGTCTCCGCCAGGTCTCATCGGCATATACCGGACGTAAATGAAAGAGGCATCCCATACCCCATCGACGCCATGGACGATCTTTTCAGCTCCGTTTTCATCCTCCAGCCGGAAAACGACGGTATCAGGCTGAAGGCACTGAAGGAAAAAGGCAATTACAATCCGGCTGAAGATTGCGAGTTTTTACTTGATCCCAATACTTTTCTGTTGCTGAAAAAATCCCACCTCGCGGAGCGTGGAGATCAATGAGGTTTGCCATTCGTTGATGGAAGAAGATCTGGTCACCAGTCTGACGCGACAGGTAAAAGAGGAAGTAATCGGGAACTACCTGCTGGAGCGTCGTCTGATAGAGCTTCAAATCGAACACATCAACACACAGGCTGCTGAAATCCAGAGGCTGGCCCGGGTGGTCGGCCAGCGGTTGGCAAGGCTTTCAAGTCTCATGATTCAGCCGGACATGCAAAGCCGGCTCCAGGATCTCCTTGGAATGGGGTCCTGCTACTTCTGGGTTGGCTGTCTGAATGCAAAATTCAAACGGAGAGTGCGGCTGATATGGGTGAGGGCGCTGACCAAAAAAGTAAAATTCCGTAAGGTGATCCTAGAATCCTACTCCCGCCTTCATTACCGGATGACACAATATAAGGAGCAGTACGAAGAACTCACAAACGAGTGCTCGGCAGTCAACAGGAACATCGATTCCTTCCAGAAGAATTTCGACCTGCTTTCGATACTCAATTTCCTCAGGAATCTGGACACGAGTGGGATCGAAAGAAAGAAGATTCTGGGGGACAACTTTACAGCGATGGAAATGGCCGAGTTGGACAAAAATCTCTATATCAGCCCTGTATCGATGGAAAAACTCGACGTCCCCGCCCCTCTGGACCTTCCTGAGTCCGGTTCGATCCGTGGGGAACTCAGCAACCTTGCAGAGGAAATATTTCAGCATTACGGCAAGGAGGTAAAAAAAATCCTGAGGTAATTCTCCACTCCCGCCGTCACGCTCCAACTCAGAAACCCGATTTCCGATTTGACGCACCGCCCCTTTCGGTATATCTCTCCAGCTTGCGGTTTGGGTGCTCAACAGTTAAACTTATTAATTTTGGAGGAGAGTTGGTAAGTATAGCCACTCGGAAGAGGTTCTGGGTTGCCGCTGTCTTCGGCATGATCGTTCTCTTCTATACCGTCAAGCAGGCCAACCTTCACAAGTTTGCGCAACACCTGGGAGAGATAAGCCCTTTTTGGGCACTTGCCGTAGTAGCATCGGCTTTCTTAAGCTATGCCTGCGTTGCAGCAGTTCTTGACAAACTGCTCAGGGGCATTGGCCTCTCGATCTCCTTTTGGTCCTGTTTCAAGATTTCGCTGTTGTCCTGCACCCTCAACTACCTGATGTCGGTGGCCGGACTGAGCGGGGTGGCTGCAAAAGTCTACCTGCTCTCACGCGAGAACATCCCGCCGAGCAACACGCTCTCGGTGTCGATCATACACGGCTTTCTCACCAACACTATCGCGGTCCTGTTCATCTACCTGGGATTTTTCTATCTCTACAGCCAGCACCAGATAACTGAGCGCAACCAGGAAGTGTTCGGAGCGCTGGTCCTGCTCATTGCTTTCCTGCTGACCTGGCTGACCATCCAGACAATCATTCATGAGGCTTTCCGCAAGAAGGTATGGCAAATCGGCCTCAACCTGGGGATTGCCTTTTGCGCCCGGATTGGAAGGCCGCACTGGATCGTGCGCGAGAGAGCAGAGGTTTTTTTCGAAAACTTCAATGCGAGCCTGAACATGATAATGAGAAACAGGGGAGTGCTGCTGTTCCCGGCGTCCCTTGCCCTTCTCGATTGGATATGTATGTTCCTTTGCCTGAAGTCTTCGTTTATCGCGATAAACTACCCGGTGAGCAATAAAGTTTTAATGGTGGGATTTTCGGTTGGTCTTTTCATGAGCCTGTTTTCGCTGACCCCTGCATCGATCGGACTCATGGAAGGCTCCATGGCGTGGTCGTTCTACCTGATGGGACTCGACTACGAATATTCCCTGCTGGCGATCCTGATCTATCGAGTAGCTTACTACTTCGCCCCTATCGCAGTGAGCATTTTCTTTTTCAAACGATTCTTCCCGCCTTCGGACCTGTCCCAACCAGGCAAGAAATACAAGAAGGCGTAGCAGGGGCCGACTTTCCGGGCGTGCCCCGTCTTTGATATCAGTCCACCTCAATGTATTTCCGGACCTGAGGGGGCTGTTTTTCTTTCCTTCACCATATCGCAAGCTTCCATACAGACAAAAACGGGTTTGAGGCGCTCGACGAGCATCGGCAGCTTTGAGGCAAAAATCAAAGCCCCCCCAATGCAGCAGGCCGCCCCCAACAACAGCGTGTTTTGAACTCCTATTTTCCCCGCGATGCTTCCGGCAACAAGACTTCCGAACGGCATGACGCCCATGAAGGACATTGCGTAAAGACTCATGATCCGGCCGCGTTTGTCCTCGTCGACGATCGTCTGAATGATCGTGTTGCTGGAAGCTATATGGGTCATCATCGAAAATCCGGCCAGAAAAAGAAAGAAAACGCAGAACGTGAAACTGCGAGAGAGCGCAAACGCTGCAATGGCAAACCCGCATGCACCCGCTGCGGCGGGAATTACTTTTATGAGCCCATACGCGTTTTTGCGGGAAGCAAGATATAGAGTGGCGGAGAGCGCCCCGATACCCGCAGCGGACATCAGGAACCCGAACGTATGCGCCCCTCCATGCAGAACATCCTTGGCAAACGCGGGCATGAGCACCAGATAAGGCGCGCCCGCTATGCTGAAAACCGAAAGCAGGGCGAGAATAGCAATAATGGGCTTGAAACCCCAGGCATAGCGGATGCCTTCGTAAAACTCCCGCAAAACCGGGCCTTTCCCGCTGTGGTTTTGCCGCAGAGCAACCCTGATCGCCGCAAGACTCGCAAGCACCGCAAGGTAGCTTATCCCGTTCAAAAGGAAGCACACTCCTTCGCCCACGGTTGTAATCAGGATCCCCGCAACCGAGGGGCCGATGAAGCGAGCGCAGTTAAACATCGCCGAATTCATCGCTATCGCATTTCCGAGGTCATCCCTGCTTTCGACCATCTCGATCACGAATGACTGCCGTATGGGTATATCGAAGGCGTTTACCGTTCCAATGAAAATGCTGAGGGCGACGATGTGCCACGGCTCAACGGCCCCGGTCAGCACCAGGGCGGCAAGGACCAGCGCCTGCGCCATTGAAAGCCCCTGGGTCCAGAGCAGCAGTTGCTTGCGGTTGAATCTGTCCGCCACAACACCGGCGAACGGGCCGAGAAAAAGCGTGGGGATCTGGTTGGAAAAGGCCACCACGCCGAGCAGGAGCGTCGAGCCGGTGACCCGGTACACCAGCCAACTGATGGCAACCTGCTGCGTCCACGTCCCGATAAGAGACACACCCTGGCCGAAGAAAAAAAGCCGATAATTCCTGTACCGGAATGCTCGAAAAACCGCCCCGGCGCGCACCCCTAAACCAAACTTCATTACATATTTCCCCGATCACGCACCTAAATTGAATCTCGACCCTCTCCGGCATGCTATTTTGTCAGAATGTGTCCCAACGGCACAAAAGCGAAAAATCGATCAATTCCGGTATGCAGTAAATGATTCACACCCTTGCCGGTCTCTATTCCGTGCTGACTTGGCATTATAAGGCGAGAACTTTTTTTCATCAACTTTCAGGGCCATATGTCCACGGTGCGCCGGAGTTTTTCCAGTCCGTTCTTTAGCCTTTTTCCTTTACTGGAGCTATCCTTCTGATTTATTTTGATAACCTTGGACCGAGGCGCAACGGCAGTGGACTGCCCCCATTGCCTGGCCTGTCGTGGATCGATAGCAGGGTTGACAATGTCCGGAAGAATCGCCCTTCTCGTGCTGTTTTTGACGGTGCTCATGGCTGCCCCGGCCGGGGCGGTCGATGCCGACTCGGTTATCGGCTTTTGGAATACGCAGGATAATGATGCGCTCTTCGAGATATACAGATGCGGGTCATTGTACTGCGGAAGAATCTCCAGGCTGGAAGAGCCCAACTATCCGCCCACCGACAAACATATGCCGGGCAGGCCCAAGGTAGACAGCCATAACCCGGATCCCGCTCTGCGAAATAGGACCCTTGTCGGTTTACCCCTGATATCCGGATTT
Source organism: Syntrophobacteraceae bacterium (assembly GCA_049520035.1). GTDB lineage: Bacteria > Desulfobacterota > Syntrophobacteria > Syntrophobacterales > Syntrophobacteraceae > SbD1. The sequence goes on from JBEKQE010000047.1 coordinate 19,803, forward strand.
CATTATGAGGGGGATAGTTCCTGGAAGGGTATGATTTATAACCCCGAGGACGGACAGACTTACAGGTGCAATTTCTCAATGGCTGGAGAGAATCGGCTCAATGTAAGGGGTTATATAGGCATTCCCCTCCTGGGAAGGACCCAGACCTGGACCAGGGCAGACAAGAGTCGCTGGCTGGAAACACATTAACCCATTTTCTATTGCACGAAGTGCGAAAGCTGGCAGCCAGTTATCTTTCATTTTTAACTACTTATGGCCGGACAGTAATGATGATAGAGCTTTGTCGCATGCGATCACAGTACCGGCGCATCGGGCCGCATGTAAGGTTTGAGATCCTCGTAAGGAATCTCCACATCGGTTTCGCCCACTGAAATGCTCGCGAGCGCGTGGAACGTGAAGTGCATGATCGCTTTGTCCTTGTCGAACAACCAGTTGCCGCCCTCGCCGACAACCTGTGCGACCTCGGAGCGATCCGGGCCGCTCTGCCCGTTATTAAACTGGCTCTCCAGGTCCTCCATGCAATAATCAACGACGAACCGGTCCCATTTCTTACCTTTAGCGAAAATATCGTCGAGGCCGATCGGCTTTCTGCGCTGAACGTCCCAATTGAAAGAGATTTCGTTTAGCCCCTGCTCACCGCCAAAGAAGTTCAAGGTCGTGAACAGCAAGCTGGCGATCCCGGCATCGAAGCGCCGGACGCTGTAGGTCCGCCGTGCAAACAGTCTCAGATGCGAATCGATATCGTACTTGCTGACTGAGAGGTCCTTGTTGTCCAACCTGCTTTTACCGGGTGCAAGCTTCTTGGCGATGTAGGCGTTGAACGCCGGCGCCTCAGGCCCCCCCGTCATCCAGGGATAGCAGTCGCTCTCTTCTGTACTTGGTTTCGCACGGGAATGGAAGAACATGCGCGGCTCGAGCGTGAGCGTACCAGCCTTGAAGACTTTCAAGTCGTCGAAGCTTCTTGCACGATCGTCGTACTCCTCATAAAGACAGTTTCTTATATCGTTCTTCACCCCCAGATCGTCCGTCATCGGTCTACCCGAACCGCAGGATTTCGTTATGTAGGCAAGCCAGGCTCGCTGCGAGGCCTGAACGGTCGCGAAGCTGTCGGGCGTCTGGGTCTTGCTGAGCCTCGTGTACGCAGCCGCCATCTGGCGGTCGAATTTCGAGAGATCCTCGTCAAGACAGATGAGCTTCTCGCCGGCGGTGCGCGCCTTCGTACAGTCGAAGCCCGGTCCGCTGTAGCCTGGCGCCGTGTCGTCGTGCTTCGCGCGCTGCATGGTGTAGACGATGTTGTCCAGCACGAACAGAAGGGACCCACGCTCATCCCCGGCATAGTCGAACGTGCCCGTATCGCAGTCTACGCGCAGCACCCCGGCGCAAGAAGCGCTCAATCCGAGCTCATTTGCAGTTTCATCCTCCTTCCCCTCCGGCACTCCGCCATGAAACATCTCTTGAACCGTCACGGCCGTAGATTTGTACCCAGCATGCCCGCAGGCTATAGGAGAGGGCCCCAGTACTTCGCCATCCCGGAACGCGAGCGCGAACTCGAGAAGCGGGGCTTCATCATGGCTCAGCGTGTGCGGCTTGATCCACGGGGCGGGACTGGCATCGATAATACGCCATGTGCCCGCATAGGCCGCCTCGGGCGATGGCCCCATCGGCTGGGCCTGCGCGGGCAGTGCGGCAAGCAGCATGACACATATCAGTAGAGCTCCCTTCATCGAACGATCTCCGAATTATAATTTACTTCCAGCCTTTCGTACGCCACCGCGGTAAAACGCCGGTCACCTGTGGACCTCCACAATTGCGGCCATGCGGTTCTTCCTTCGTGAGTCTATCATTCATTTGCCTTGAGATTCCATGAGGCGGCTTTACCCGTGGTCGCATCCAGGACCGCGATATGCTTTCCGGTCTGCCCTCCGATGCTGGTGAACCATCCACCGGCGTAGACCTTGGACCCGTTCACTGCAAGAGCAAGCACACTGTTATCCGCATCGGGATTCCATAAGGCGGCTGTGCCCGAGGCCGCATCCAGAGCGGCGATATAGTTTCTGGGCTGCCCCCCGATGCTGGTAAATCGTCCACCGGCGTAGACCGTGGAACCACTCACCGCGAGCGCGCAGACGGCATGATCCGCATTGGGAGTCCATGAGGCGGCTGTGCCCGAGGCCGCATCCAGGGCTGCAATATAGTTTCCGGGCTGCCCCCCGATGCTGGTAAATCGTCCCCCGGCATAGACCGTGGACCCACTCACAGCAAAAGCCTCGACATCACTGTTTGCATCGGGATTCCAGGAGGTGGCTGCACCCGAGGCCGCATCCAGGGCTGCGACATGGCTTCTGGTCTGCCCTCCTATGCTGGTGAATCGCCCACCGGCATAGACCGTGGACCCACTCACGGCCAGAGCATTCACAGCATTATCCGCGTTGGGATTCCAGGAAGCGGCCGCGCCGGCGGCGCCATCCAGGGCTGCGATATAGTGCCGGGACTGGCCCCCAATGGTGGTGAACCATCCGCCGGCATAGACCGTGGGCCCACTCACAGCCAGGGCAAGGACAGCATGATCCGCATTGGGATTCCATGAGGTGGTTTTGCCCGAGGCCGCATCCACTGCGGCGATGGAATTTCTGGGTTGCCCTCCGATGCTGGTGAATCGTCCACCGGCATAGACCGTGGACCCGCTCACGGCCAGAGCATAGACGGCTTGATTGGCGTCGGGATTCCAGGAGGTGGCTGCGCCTGTAAGGGCATTCAGAGCTGCGATACAGTTTCTGGGCTGCCCTCCGATGCTGGTGAAGCCTCCTCCGGCATAGACCGTGGACTCGCTCACGGCCAAAGCATGAACGCTGCCATACGCGTTAGGATTCCATGAGGTGGCTGTACCCGTGGCCGCATCCAGAGCGGCAATATGGTTTCTGGACTGCCCTCCGATGTTGGTGAACCATCCACCGGCATAGACCGTGGACCCGCTCACGGCCAGAGCCTCGACACCATTATCCGTACCGGGATTCCAGGAGGTAGCGTTGCCCGTGGCCGTATCCAGAGCAGCGATGCAGCTCCTGGCCTGGCCCCCGATACTGGTGAAATATCCTCCCGCATAGACCGTGGACCCACTCACGGTCAAGGCGTCAACGTTGCTATTCGCATCTGGATTCCAGGAGGTGGCTGTACCAGTAGCCGCATCCAGGGCGGCGATATGGCTTCTGGTCTGCCCTCCGATGCTGGTGAAGCCTCCTCCGGCATAGACCGTGGACCCGCTCACGGCCAGAGCATAGACAGGGTGACTCGCACTGGGGTTCCATGAGGCGGCTGCACCCGTGCCGGCATCCAGGGCTGCGATATACCCTTTGCTCTGCCCTCCGATGCTCGTAAACGATCCTGCGGCATAGACCGTGGACCCACTCAGGGCTAGAGCATTGACCCAAGTATTCGCATCCGGGTTCCATGAGGTGGCTGCACCCGTAGCCCCATCCAGAGCTGCGATGTGGTTTCGAGGCTGCCCCCCTATACTGGTGAATCGTCCGCCGGCATAGACGATGGAGCCGTTAACAGCCAGAGTAGCGACATCTTCATCTGCATTGGGATCCCAGGAAACATCCAAGGCGCCGTTTGAAAGAATATGGGCGATATGGCTTCGGCTCACTCCTGCAACTGCAGTAAAAGTTCCTCCGATGTACCAGCCTCCGGAACCGTCCGGAGCAACAGCCATGACCGTGTCGTTCACTTTCGGGAAAGTAGATGCGGGAAGACCTGTTGAGGCACTGAGCGGAGCTCCACATCCCGTGTTCGGACCCACGTAGGAAAAGGTTCCTCCAATGTAGATGGTCGTGCCGTCACTTACCACGGCCCACACAGGACCATCGGTTACCCAGGTATCGGGGCTGCTCCGATCTGCGGAATCTTCAGCTTCACCCGGCAGAGCAATGGCGGGGACTTCAGGGGGCGCCTGAATTCGCTCGGAATCACCCGGCGCTTGCTGAGCAACTGCCCAAGAGCTCAATAGGAGCATAAATAGACCGAATAAAAGAAACCGCCGAATAGAAGAAAATTTGATCGTCATTTTCTTCCTAGAGCGACTGAATTTGCGAAGATATGCTTGACTGAGCATAATGAAGTTCCTCTGCGGCCCGATTGAAACTCAGGGACCTGGCGACTGCCTGGCTGGAAATACATTAGAGATTGGCATGACATCTCCTTAAGAGTTTTTAGTTGTTAGTTTTTAGTAACTCAAAACCAAAAACTCAAAACTCTTCCCGCTCCCCGCTTCCCGCTCCCCGCTCCCTATTTGTTGCTCCACACCGGCTTTCTCTTTTCGATAAATGCGCTCATCCCTTCGTACGCGTCGTCCGCCATACAATTCATCGCGATGACTTCTTTCGCGTAGTCGTAAGCCGACCTTTCGTCGAGGTCCACCTGGGAGTAGAATGCCTTCTTCCCGAGGCTGAGGACAAACGGACTTGCCTGTGCCAGTTCCAGGGCCCAGTTGCGGGTTTCTTCGGCGAGTTTTTCAGGTGAGACGACCTTGTTGACCAGGCCGAACTGCAAGGCTTCTTCGGCGGAAACAAAGCGGCCGCTCAGAAGCATGTCCATGGCGCGCCGCCTGCCGACTACACGAACCAGAGGGATCATTGGAGTGGTGCAAAAAAGACCTATCTTCACGCCGGGAGTGGCAAACCGAGCTCCGGTTTCGGCGACGGCCAGATCGCACGCTGCGACAAGCTGGCATCCAGCAGCCGTTGCGATCCCATGTACCTGCGCTATTACGGGCTGCGGCAGCTCGTGGAGCTTGAGCATCATCTTGTTGCACTCGGTGAAGATTTCCCGCAATTCGCTCAGGCTCTCATGTTTCCGCGTCATTTCCCGAATGTCGTGTCCGGCGCTGAACGCCGGGCCTTCCCCTCGAATGATGAGAATGGATATCTGGCGATCTTTCTCAACCTTATCAAGGGTGCCTCGGACCGAGTCGATCATCTCCAGTGAAAGAGCATTCCTGATTTCGGGCCGGTTCAGGGTGAGCCAGCCAATCGGAGGGTCTTTATCAAGCAGTACTGAATTCATCTGATTAGCTCCTGTTCAGTTCATTGTTGGAACACTATTCCCACTCCGACTCTCCATCCAGGCAGAAGCGGAGGGCTTGCTTTATCTCATCAATCTGCTCGGGGTCTGTAACCTTCTCCCGCTTTTCGTTCCTGATGTAGAAAGCGTCGGCCGCCTGATCGCTCTTGGTCGTGATTTTGGCTACGGATATCGGTATCTGGAGTTCGTGCAAAGTCCTGGTAATCGTATAAAGAAGTCCTATGCGGTCCGCCGTATATACTTCCAGGATAGTGTACACGGCCGAGGATTCGTTATCGACAACGATCTTGCTTGGCGCCGTCCGCAACGCTTTTGGCTGCGGCCTTCCCGCCAGACGCGCCGCTATCCGGTAGTCCAGAGCTAACTTGCCCTTGAACAGGCGGTCCATATCCATCCTCATCGCCTCCCAGTCCGTTGCCGTCTTGCCCTCCGGAAGCCGGCATTGGAACAGGAGCAGGGTGATTTCGTTGTTCATTGTAAATGCCTGGGCGCTGATGATGTTGAGTTCGTGAAGCGTCAGGATTCCCGCCGATTTTGCGAGAAGCCCCGGCCTGTCATAGCTCATGAATGTAATCTCTGCGGTTTCGCTCCCCGAGGAAACCTCCCAGATGAAAGAGCCTTCGGATTCCTGGAGCCTCCGGCTAAGTTGGATATGCCTGACTATCTCCTCTGGGGATATGGAAATTAAATACCTCGGAGCGAGCTGTGAAAAATAGGTCTCCACCTCGCCAGGGCTCAGAAGATCGGAAACGCGGGTCTCGATCTGCTTTTTCACCCTGGCCACCCGTTCGGAGATGACCCGTGAGCTCGGTTCGCCTTTTTCCAGTATGCCCCGAAGATTGCAGTAGAGGGTCAGCACCGGTGTATTGCGCCATTTATCCCTGGCGCGGGGACCAGTGGACATCATGTCGGCAAAAGTGAGCAAAACGAGCTGATCGAGGTATTCCTTTCTCCCCACTGCGGCAGTGCAGCTCGATAGCATTTCGTGGTCGGCCAGATCGCGCATAGACGCGCTGTCCAGCAAAAGCAGGTGTTGGGATACCAGGAACTGGACCGTCTCGGCTTCCTGGGACGACAGACCCAGGCGTCTTGCAACAGCGGGAATCATCTCGCCTCCCCTGGCTGCATGCCCGCTGCCCGAACTTTTTCCCACATCGTGGAGCAGGCCGGCGAGCAGCATGGCGGCAGGGTCCCCCAGGTCGGCGGCCGTCATGGTGAGTTCGGGTTCTTCCTCGGAGTACACCCCGGCGATGATCTTCTTTAGCTCGGCAACGGTCCGAAGGTGGTGCTCCTGGACGGGGTAGAGGTGAAATTCGTCGTGCTGGACCAGACCGTGTACCGAGGCAAGCTCAGGAATGAGCGCAGTCATCAGGCCGTAGTCGTAGAAACGGCGCAGAACCGGGACCTCGGGCGAGTCGGCCCGGAGCAGTTCCAGGAATTCATCTTTCACACAAGGGTCTCCCGAAGCCGCGTCCAGGACGTTTTTATTGTGAGATATCCATTGCCTTGTAACGTTTGCCAGCCCCAGACCGCGCCGGGCGGACACTGCAAAGAGGTGAACCAGGCGCTCAGGGGTTGCCGGGTAGCAGTCGGTCTGGATGCAGATCTTTCCGGACCTGGCTACCATCCCTTCCTCAATAAAGGTTTCGGTCTGTACAGCGCCGGTAGAGCGGCCCTCATCGAGTCTTTCCCAGAATTCTCGCGAAACCTCGGCAACTCCTTGAAACAACTGGTGAACATGCTGCATGAAAATTTCGACTGGAAGAAAGCCCGATCTTTCCGCATATCCCAGTTTGCGGGCAAGCGTCTCCTGGTCGCCGAAAAGAAGCGTGCTGCCCGCCCGTCCGGATGTGGCCCGCAGAAGTGTCAAGTACCGGCAGAACGCTTTCTCCGCAGTCTGAAGGAAATCCACTTCCTGCCGCCTGAGATAGCCCTGGAAAATTGCGTCCTCAAGGTTCCGGATCTTGGATTCGATGCGGCATCCGGCGCGGATGGCGCGAATCTCGGAAAGTCCTCCAGGGTTCTCCTCGATGTCGGGCTCAAGCCAGTTCTGAGCGTTTTCGAGCAGCTTCTTGCGGGCTGTAATGGACTCGCGGAGAGAATCGAGAAAAAATGCCCGGTTTTCGATGATATAATTATCAATTTCCCGATCCATCTGATCGGCAAGGGTGCGGTTTCCGGAAATGTAGCGGAGGTCCATGAGCTTGAAAAACAAGGCCGAATCCGCCCGCGCCAGGTCCATTACCTGCGCCGCAGGTCCATGGAAGCCTTCAACTTGCCATCCAGCCTCCCTGAGTGGTTCGGTGATCTCATCGATCCAGGCGTCTTTGATAGCGGAATCATCGGCCTGGAGACACAGGATGGAGACCTCCTGGGTGGGGCTCGATATGCCGCGTCCGAAAGAACCGATCGCCGCGATCGCACCTCCGGCGCGGAATGCCTCGGAGCCGCTGACCAGCCGATTGGCAAGACGGTTGTATAAAGAGATGATAGCGATCTCCAGCAGGCTGGTGTGGCGATCGAGCGCTTGCTCGCTGCTTTCATCGAGAATCAGCTCGCGCTGTTTCCTCAAGGATTCCGAGATGTTTCCGTTCATGTGTTTCCTTCGTTTAAGAGGCGTTTGCAGTTTCTGATTCGGAAAGGAGGGCTTTTTCGTTATGGCAAGGAAATCGAGGGCTTGCGCGGAGGCGTACATGGGTACGCCGCACAAGGAAGCCCGAAGATTGACACCGCCAGGGCGGAAAAGGACCCTTTCCGGACGGAAACAGATTAGAATCTTAAGCAATTTTGTCCCAAAAGAAAGGGAAAAATGAGCCGATCCAAACGGGTAATCGCCAATCCGTCCCGTCCCCCAGGGCGCAAAATCGGCGAACACCGGTAGCGCCGTCTTCCACGGCGGCGGTAATGCGGTAATATTGTAAGACATGAATTCCTTATTTTATCCCTTGACGTGTATAGACAAACTGTCTATACGGAGTTACTATGTTTGAATGGGACGAAACAAAGCGCAAAAAAAACCTTGAGAAGCACTGCCATGAAATGCACGGCTGAGGAGCTTGACGAACTGGTGAAAAAGGACGGCTCTCGTTCCGATTGGGAAAAGGCGGCCGGCATGACAAAAGCCGATATTGAAGCGGCTGTTGCCTCCGATCCCGATGAGGCGGATATGGTCATGGACTGGGACAGTGCAACGACTGAGCTGCCCAAGCCCAAAGCCGTTTTAAACATGCGAATTGATAGAGACGTATTAGAATATTTCCGCAAGACCGGAAAAGGCTATCAAACCCTGATTAATGCCGTTCTCCGGTCGTATGTTAATCGGAAGGACCGGCGCCATAACCACGATTAAAAGCAGTCGTTCAAGCTGCCTTTGCATGCCGTATTGCCCTTTTCCGGCCATGAGCCATTAGATGCTTTGCTTCAAGTTGACCAGCGACAGCCAACTTCGGTAGCGCCGCCTTCCACGGCGGCGTTTCAATCCACGCCCCCGCGCGGGGGGCGACGCGTGTACAGCAGCGACCCGGTCGTCGGGTCCTGGTTTCAATCCACGCCCCCGCGCGGGGGGCGACCTGCTCGCGGCCTTCGGAGCAGCGCTGCACGATAGTTTCAATCCACGCCCCCGCGCGGGGGGCGACTTTAGGAGTACAGGGCTTGCCTGTGCCATCACAGTTTCAATCCACGCCCCCGCGCGGGGGGCGACATCGCATAAGCCGAAAACATTATTTAATCAGATCGTTTCAATCCACGCCCCCGCACGGGGGGCGACCCCGCATACCTATCCCATAGTAGGCAAATCGATTGTTTCAATCCACGCCCCCGCGCGGGGGGCGACT
>JBEKQE010000048.1:0-28385 GCA_049520035.1 Syntrophobacteraceae bacterium
ATCATGACCCATGTTACCTGGGTCGACATAATGGCATATATGACGAACCCCGAGAGGTCTTAAAGAAGGTGCCGGGTTTGGAACTGATTGAGATGGCTGATTTGCGGCAGGATAGTCTCTGTTGCGGAGGGGGAGGAGGCAGGATTTGGATGGAAACTCCAAAGGGTCAAAGATTCTCCGACCTCAGATTGGAACAGGCTGTCGTGGTCGGGGCTGAGGTGCTTGTTACTTCCTGCCCGTATTGCATCACCAATTTTGAGGATACCAGGTTGAACCGGGAGGATAGCGATGTGATAGAGATTAAGGACATCACGGAAATTATCCGGGCAGTGATTTAGGGAACCGAAGAAACCTGATGAGGTGTTAGAAAGTGGAAAAAGAACAGATCGTGGAACAGGTCTCTAAAATCTTCGCAGACAGCAACCTGGGAGACGTAATGATTGTTGGTGGAGGCATCAGCGGTATTCAAGCCGCTCTTGATCTTGCCGCCGCTGATTTTAAGGTCTACCTGGTTGAAAAAGCGCCGAGCATTGGGGGCCATATGGCCCGGCTTGACAAGACCTTTCCCACCAATGACTGCTCCATGTGAATACTCGCTCCCAAACTGGTCGAGGCCGGCCGGCACCCCAATATAGAAGTCCTGACCTATACTGAAGTTGACAGTATAGCAGGGGAAGCAGGAAACTTTAAGGTAAGGTTGATTAGAAAGCCCAGATATATTGATGAGAGCAAATGCACGGGTTGTACTACCTGCGTAGAATACTGCCCGGTCAAATATCCTGATCAATTTAATCAGGAAATATCGGAGAATAAAGCCGTCCATATATACTTCGCTCAAGCAATTCCCCTCGTCACATATATTGATGAAAGCTGCCTTTACCTTAAGGAGAAAAAATGTCGTATTTGCGAAGGAGTATGTAAGAATGACGCCATAGATCTTGATCAAACGGCGGAGGAGGTGGAAGTAAAAGTAGGGGCGGTAATTCTGTCCCCCGGATTTGAACCGTTTGATCCTAAATTAAGGGAGGAATATCGTTACGGAGAGTTTGCGAACGTGGTAACCAGTCTTGACTATGAACGGCTCTTAAGCTCCACCGGGCCATACCAGGGTGAGATACTGCGTGCTTCCGACCAAAAGCATCCCCGTAAAACAGCCTGGATTCAATGCGTCGGTTCCAGGCAGGTCCTCGCGGGCGGCAACAGCTATTGTTCCTCGGTATGCTGCACCTATACCCAGAAACAGGTGATTTTGACAAAAGAGCATGACGCAGAGGCAGAGTGTACTATATTCCATAACGATATTCGTTCCTACGGGAAGGATTTTGAGCGATACTACCAAAGAGCAGAGGACCTTCCCGGGGTTCGATTCATAAGAAGCTACGTATCCATAGGAAAAGAGATCCCGGAAAGCAAGAATGTCACCATAAGATACTCTACTCAGGAGGAGGGAGTAAAAGAAGAAGAATTCGACATGGTGGTATTGTCCATTGGATTGAACCCTCCCAAGGATTTCAAGGTTCTGGCAAGTAAGTTCGGCATTGAGCTTAATCCTCACGGATTCTGTAAAACTAATCCTGTCAATCCCATGGAGACCTCTCGCCCTGGAATTTTTATCAGCGGGGCCTTCCAGGGTCCTATAGATATCCCTGAGTCGGTTTTTAGCGCCAGCGGAGCCGGCTCCCAGATCGGTGAACTCCTCGACTACAGGCGGGGAAAGCTTGCCAAAGAAAGGATATATCCGCCGGAAAAAGATGTCTCCAAAGAGGAGCCGAGGATCGGGGTCTTTGTGTGTCATTGTGGGGCTAATATCGGAAGGACAGTAAATGTTCCTTCCGCGGTTGAATATGCCTTAACCTTACCCAATGTTGTCTACGCTCAGGAACAGCTATTTTCATGTGCTACTAATTCTGCCAAACAAATAGCCGAGCTGGCAAAGGAAAAAGGGCTCAATCGAGTGGTTGTGGCCGCCTGCAGCCCCCGGACTCTTGAACCGTTATTCCGGGACACCCTTCGGGAGGCGGGAATTAATCAATATTACTTCGAAATGGCAAATATTAGAGAACATTGCTCCTGGGTCCACGCTAAAGAAAAAGACGAAGCCACCGGGAAGGCAAAGGATATCATCCGGATGTCGGTAGCGCGAGCTTGCTATTTGGAGCCCCTGGAGGAATTCGATCTGCCGGTGAATAAGGCGGCGTTAGTGGTTGGTGGAGGTATAGCCGGCATGACTTGCGCCCTCTCCATAGCCAACCAGGGACATGAGGTTCACCTGGTGGAAAAGAGTACAGAGCTTGGCGGAATAGCTCGAAGAATTCATTACACCCTGGAAGGACTGGACGTTCAAGAATATTTGCGTGATCTTATAAGAAAGGTTTATCAGCACCCATTGGTACATGTATCTACTGATGCCGCCATCACAGAGGCTTCCGGTTATGTGGGGAGTTTCATAACCAGGGTGAAGACTGAAGGAAGGATCAAGGAGATACGTCATGGAGCAACCATCCTCGCTACTGGTGCTGAAGAATACAAACCCACCGAATACCTTTACGGGGAAGATGACAGGGTATTGACCGGACTGGAGTTGGAGGAGCGAATCGCCAGGGGAGATGAAAGGGTGATTAACTCCCAGAGTATGGTGATGATCCAATGTGTAGGCTGCCGTCAAGAAGACAGAAACTACTGCGCCAGGATATGTTGTAGCCAGTCCATCAAAAACGCCTTGAAACTAAAAGAGATAAACCCCGATATTGATATCCACATTCTCTTTCGGGATATGAGAACGTATGGGTTTAAAGAGGATTATTACCGGGAAGCGTCAAATAAAGATGTAAAGTTCATCCGCTATGAGCCGGATGATAAACCCCACGTGGAAGCTGTTGAAGAGGCTGGTCAGCCTATTCTCAGGGTAACCGTCTCCGATCCTATTTTAGGTCAGAGGCTTGCCATAGATGCCGAATTGCTCACTCTAGCCGCCGCCGTTATTCCCTCTGCTGCAACCGGGGAAATAGCGGGATTATTCAAGGTAGCCTTGAGCCCCGATGGCTTCTTCAAGGAAGCGCATGTCAAGCTGAGACCTGTCGAGTTTGGCACAGACGGCGTTTATCTGTGTGGGACAGCTCACTATCCCAAGTTTATGCAGGAAACGATTAACCAGGCTTATGGAGCTGCAGGCCGGGTCTTAACGCTTCTTTCACATGATACGGTCATTGCCTCGGGCTCTGTTTGCGAGGTGGACGAGGATAAGTGTATTGCGTGTGGGGCGTGCGTCAGCGCGTGTACGTATGGCGCCATAGAGTTTTATGATACGCGGCAAGGCAGAAAGGCCAGGGTTAATCCTGTCCTCTGTAAAGGCGATGGAGTATGCAACACAGCGTGTGCAACAATGGCTATACAACTCAAGCACTATACCGATGAAGAGGTCTTGAGTGCAATTGATGCAGCGCTTGGAGATGTGTAGAATTATACGAATGAATAAAGCCTGGATTACTTGAGTAATGAGGTGAGTACGAGTGAGTACAGGACGTAAGTTCAAACCCAGAATATTAGGCTTTGTATGCCATTGGTGAGCATACGGCGCCGCTGACCTGGCTGGAGTTTCCAGACTACAATATACAACAGAGATGAGACTTATTCGCGTCATGTGTTCCGGTAGAGTCGATCTGGGGTTTATACTCCGGGCTTTCTCAAAGGGAGCGGATGGGGTGTTTATTGGCGCCTGCCATTTAAATGAATGTAATTATACTACTCATGGGAACTACCAGGCATTATGCATGGTGAATATTTTCAAAAAAATAATGGAGTATGCAGGCCTGAACCCGGAAAGGTTAAGGATCGGATTTATGTCCGGCAGTGAAGCAAACCTTTTTGCCGGAGGTGTTAACGATTTTGTCAAGAAAGTGAAGGAGTTAGGACCTCTTGGCAAAGGCGAGGGAATTGACGGAAATGAATTAAAGTCCAAACTTGAAGCAGTCAATAAATTAATCCCCTACATTAAGCTGGTGAAAAGGGAGAAGCTGGCGTCACATCTTGCTACTGAAGAAGAATATAAGGAACTTTTCACCAGTGACGAGGTGGACCGGTTATTTCGTGAAGTAATCTCGTACCATATTGATCCGGATAAGTGCCGGGCCTGTATGATTTGCCTTAAGAAATGCCCTGTCGAGGCGATTGCAGGAGGCAAGAACCGGATTCATGTAATTGACCAGGAAAAATGCGTAAAATGCGGAACCTGCTTTGAGGCTTGCCCCCCTCGCTTTGGTGCAGTGAAGAAGATTTCCGGCGAGCCTGTCCCGCCTCCTATCCCTGAAGAAGAAAGAACTATAGTCAGAGTAAAGAAAAATGAGAATAATCCTTTGACCGATTGACTGAAAGGAGAAGATCATATGGGTTTTGAACTCGGGCTTTCCGTGCAATTTAACGCGGCCGATTATTTTATCGACCGAAATGTTCGAGAGGGCCGCGGCGAGAAAGTGGCTGTCCTGTGTGAGGATCGATCTTTTACCTATGCCCAACTCCAGGCCGGCACGAACCGAATCGGCAACGGGCTCAAAGGGCTCGGTGTAAGGATGGAGGACCGCGTAGCGCTGCTGCTTCTCGATACCGAAATCTTTCCGCAGGCATTTTTCGGGGCCATCAAGATGGGGGCTGTGCCGGTCTGCCTCAATACGCTCATGCAACCCCGGGATTATTTGTATTTCCTGAACGACGGCCGCACGAGAGTCCTGATTATCGATGCTGCTCTGCTCGGCGCCGTCGAACCGATAAGAGGAGATCTCCGGTTCCTCGAGCACACGGTTGTGGTAAACGGGCCGGCGCCCGAATGGGCCATGTCTTTTGATAAACTGATCGAAGGGCATCCGAGTCAGATGGATATGGCGCCGACTACTCCCGACGATGCCTGCTTCTGGCTCTACAGCTCGGGTTCGACGGGTGAACCCAAGGGCGCTGTTCATCTGCAGCACGACATGGTCTATTCGGTTGAGACCTATGGAAAACAGGTATTGGGGATTCGGGAAGACGATGTATGTTTTTCGGCCGCCAAGCTGTTTTTCGCCTATGGACTGGGCAATGGCCTCTATTTCCCGTTCAGCGTGGGGGCGACGTCAGTGTATCTGCCGGCACGGCCCACACCGGCCCTGGTCTACGATACCATCCGCCGCTACAGGCCTACGCTCTTTTTTGGCGTCCCAACCCTGTATGCCGCTATGCTGCAGGCAGAGGGCAGCCTCGATGGAGTCAGGCTTTGCGTATCCGCCGGAGAAGCGCTTCCCGCGGACATACTCAGGCGATGGGTGGAACGTCACCACGTTCAGATTGCCGACGGGATCGGCTCGACCGAAATCGCTCACATTTTCATCTCGAACTGCGCCGACTGCATAAAGCCTGGAAGCTCGGGAAAAGTGGTCCCGGGATACGAAGCCAGGATCGTCGATGAGAAATTCGAAGATGTGCCCGATGGGGAGATCGGCACATTGCTCATCAAGGGAGACAGCACCTGCGCAGCCTACTGGAATAAGCACGAGAAGACAAAATCCACCATTCTCGGCGAGTGGATAAACACCGACGATAAGTATTACAGGGATGAAGAAGGGTTCTATTACTACGTGGGACGCACAGACGACATGCTCAAAGTTGGAGGTATCTGGGTTTCTCCGGTAGAGGTCGAGGCATGTCTTATCGCACATCCCGCAGTCTTCGAATGCGCGGTCGTCGGTGCACCGGACCGGGATGGACTCATAAAACCCAAAGCTTTCATCGTTCTCAAGCCGGGGTATTCACCGGATGCTCAAATGGAAGAGGAGCTTAAAAAATACGTCAAGCAGCACCTCGCCCATTACAAGTTCCCGCGATGGGTCCAATTTATGGAGGAACTGCCCAAGACCGCCACGGGAAAGCTCAAACGATTCGAGCTGAGGAAGCTCGCACGCGGGGGCTGATCGGGTGCGCGGGAACTGCAGGACGCGGAGAGAGAACCCTCACCGGGTCAGTCTTACTCCGCGAAGCGTGCGGCCCCTGCCCCTCTGCGGCCACCGCTGAAGGCAGTGGCCAAGCCGGCTGCGGCCCCGCCGCCTAACCAAGCTTTTTGGTCAGGTTGATGAAATCGCTTCTCTCAAAATCCAGGGTCCTGAAAAAGGAAAGCAAATCCGTGGAATCCCACCTGACGGAGGTATAAACGCGTGTAATCCCATGCGCTTCGTACGATTTAAAGATTTCCGTGGCCAAGCGCGCGCCTATGCCCTGGCCCATGTACCTGGGGTGTACGCCCATGGTCGCGATCCAGGCGCTTTTTTCTATCCCGAAACCCAGCGTCAGAATATAGCTGATCATGAACCCGACGACCCTGTCGTCCAATTCCGCAACAAAGCAGGCGGAATCCTTCCTTTGAGCGTGTGCCTGAATCAGTCTGGCAAAATCGGCCTCGACGAGTTTTTTCGTAATCTCGCCGTAGATCCTGGATATTTCTTCGGAATCTTCCGATCTCATCGGCCTGATGCTTGCGATTCTGTCATCTGGATCCATATCTTCCCCATGTTTTTCCCGTGGGATTTCAATCTATTCGTATTACTTTCACTCGATGGCCGACCCAATCGGGAGGCAGGTAGATCCTGCCGCTGTTTCCGCTGAGCTTGACCTGTTTCTCAAGCATCTCTTCGCCGAAGACTTCGAACTTGACCATCTTGTGAGCAGCCTCGGGAAGGTTTTCCGGATCGCGCGTCGTTTCGATCGGGGTGTCTCCTGCGGTTGTATTTCTTTCCATCGGCTCTTTTACCTGCCTCAGTGACAGCTCCCGTTATAAGCAAAATCCCCCGATGGGTCGGAGCAAAAATTGCCGCCAACGGAGCTCGTTTATTGCACAACTTCAGGGTACCATCAGCCAGTGGAAAAGGTCAAGGCATTGTCGATTGCCTCTCATCTCTGTGCTCTCTGCTTGACCGGACTATGCCCCATAATAAGCTGTTCATTCGTCTTACCGGCTTTTGCCGGAAGCTCCGCATGAAAAGTTTTTGTCCGTTCCCCCGCCGCATCTCGCCTCATCCTATTCTTATCACCTTTACCCGGCGGCCGACCCAGTCCGGAGGCAGGTAAACCCTGCCGCTGTTACCGCTGGGTTTGACCTGTTTTTCGAGCATCTCTTCGCCGAAGACCTCAAATTTAACCTTGTGGCGGACGGCTTCGGCCTTGTCCCCCTGCGAAGGATCGGTATCGAACGGCTTCACCACGACAGTTTCCAAGGCGGACCTCCCCTATAAGTTCCTCCATGCTCCGTAACGGTTTCCCGCAAAACAGTATAAGCCCTCCCAACCAGTTCGGGCGTGTGGCACTCACTCCCGCCTATCGAGGGCAGCCTCCGGCACAGCGCGGCTTCGGCGACCCTGCTGTTGGCCTCCGGGGTATTGATGCCGTTGTGTGCGGCCTGTTTTTTCCCGGCGATGAAAGTTGATCTTGACTAAATACATTATAGCTGTATTATAGCTCTTAAGTCGTTTAGATCCAAGAAAAAATATCTCTGCTAAGATGGGCTTAGGGTAAAAATCTCCGGAACCGGGAACAGGGAAAGCGATGTTACTGGAAGGAAAGAGTGCGATTGTCACAGGCGGGTCACAGGGTATCGGCGCTGCAACATCTGTCGAACTTGCCCGTGAAGGGGCCAATGTGTGTCTGACATACCGCAGGCACGGAGAGGAGGCACAGTCCTATGCCCGGCAGATCCGGGAGATGGGCCGGGGGGCGATCGCGATCGAATGCGACATCTCGGTATTTGCCGAAGCCGAACAGGTCGTAAAGCAGGCCGTCGAGGCATTCGGCCGTATAGACATCCTGGTCAACAACGCCGGGATGAACTGGGACGGCGTATCCTGGAAAATGACCGAAGAGCAGTGGGATAGGGTCATTGAAGTCAACTTGAAGGGCTGCTTCAATTTCATCCGCCATGCAGCCCCGCTGTTCAAGGAACAGAAATATGGGAAGATAATAAACATTACCTCTATAAACGGTCTTCGCGGAAAGTTCGGTCAGTCGAACTATTCGGCCTCCAAGGCGGGCGTAATTGGCTTTACCAAAGCGGTGGCCAGGGAACTGGGGGCGTTTAACGTCAACGTAAATGCGGTAGCCCCGGGTCTGATTGAAACCGCCATGCTGCGGGAATCCTCCATGCGGGACAAGGTCGTCGAAATGGCAATGGCGGAAATCGTCCTCAAGCGGCTGGGGCAGCCGGAGGACCTGGCGAACCTCGTCGCGTTTCTTGCTTCGGACAAGGCACGCCACATAACCGGTGAGGTAATAAAGATCGATGGAGGGCAATACATCTGAACGGGAGAACCGACATGTCCGAACTCAAGCATCTCAAGTTTGAAAAAACCAATGGTGTGGCGCGTATTACTTTGGATCGTCCAAAGCATAACGTGATGAACATCGATATGATGAACGAACTCAATTCCCTGCTCGAAGCGCTGGGCTCGGACGATGAACTCAAATGCCTTGTGCTCCTCGGTGAGGGCAAGAGCTGGTGTGCCGGAGTTGAAGTAGGCGATCACAAGCCGGAGATGGCCCCCGGCATGATAGCCGTTTTCGACCGCATTTTTGAGCTGATCCACCGGTTGGACGCACCCGTCATTGCAGCGGTTCATGGCGCCTGCCTGGGCGGGGGCATGGAACTCGCCATAGCTTGTGACATCGTGGTTGCTTCGGAAAACGCCAGGTTCGGCCAGCCGGAAATCAAGCTGGGCTTTTTCCCGCCATATGCGGTGGTGCGGCTTCCGGAACTGGTTGGAACCGCCAAGACCATTGAAATCTGTACTACCGGCAGAATTTACACCGCACGGGAAGCCTTCGGCCTGGGGTTCGTCAGCAATGTTGCTGATGAGGAAAACTTCAGTCAAAAGCTCGCCGGCCTGGTCGAGGAGATCTGCGGAAGCAGCCCGCTGATTATCCGCATGAACAAGCGTGCGGTAAAGATGACCAAAGGGTGCGAATTCAGGGAAGCTGCCAAAAAAGCAAACGATTATTTCCTCAACTCGCTCATGAAGACAGAAGACACAATGGAGGGAATACGGAGTTTTGAAGAAAAACGTAAGCCCGTCTGGAAAAACGAGTGAACTTCCGTGCGCCGTCACTCGGAGACGCCGAGACGCTGAGAGCAAAAGGACTTTGACAGGATCGACAGGATTAACAGGATTGAAGAATCTCCCATTCAGGGATTTTAGGAATTAGGGGAGTTAGGGATTTAATTCCTCCATTTCTCAATCCCTAAATTTCTAAATCCCTGAATTCCTTTGAAGGATAGACGATGGATAGGCGGCACAGGCCGGCACTGCTGATAATAGACATGGTCAAGGATAATTTCGACGAAAGGAAAAACCTTCCCATTACCCCCTTCGCCCGAAGGATTATTGGTCCGATAAACAACCTGATCGATGTCTTCAGGAAAGAAAAGTGGCCCATTGTTTTTTCGACGGACGCATTTCGAAAAGAGGATTTCATTTTTACGGGTCGAATGAAGCCCCACTCCCTGGCTGGGACCGAAGGGGCAGAAGTTGTCGAAGACCTTGACAGGAGGCCGGAGGATCTGTGGCTGCCAAAACCGAGGTTCTCCGCATTTTTTGGCACTGACCTGGCTCAGAGGCTGAAAAAAGATAAGGTTACACTTTGCGCGGTGGCAGGCATTACGACCAACTTTTGTGTTCTTACCACCGTTATGGACGCCGTCTGCTTCGATTTCCAGGCCGTCTTGCTGGAAGACTGTTCCGCCAGTTGGTCGGAAGAAATTCATAGCCACATCGTAAACGTCTACCGCCGTAATCCCCTCTATCCTTTATTGAAGGTTTGCAGTTCCGTCGAACTGGCGGCGGACCTGGTGCCAGCGCCCACGAAAAACGAGCAGCCACTCTGACCCAACCTGCATAATGCAGATGAACTTGCAGCGTGATTGCCCGCCCGCTTGCTTGGCGTGTCAGAAGCGTTTTTGCCGGACTCAGCTACTTACCAGCCACGCCAATCCACCATACTCCCCCTTTCGTAGAGTATTTTGTCGAGATCTTCCCCATGCTAATGTGGTAATATATGAAATTAATAATTTACGAAATTATGAGAAAAGATAAAGTCCCAGTGAAAAAGGCAGCACAGGAGGTAGACGCGATGGAACTGATAAAAGTGAGGCGCAATTTCCAACTGACCATTCCCCAAGCTTTGCGGGAAAAGTTGGGATTGGCGGTGGGGGACTACGTGCAAGCGGATGTTGAAGACGAGCGCATTGTGATTCGCCCCGTGGAACTGGTTCCCACCGGGGAAGGAGAACGTCGGCGTTCCTCAAAAGAACGAAGAACGGCTTATGCGATTTTGAATGAAATTTCGAGGAAGATGATCGACGAAGAACCGGAGGTGATTGAAGAAACAATTAACGAAGCCGTGAGACAGGCCAGAAAACAATGATCCGGGTAGTGCTGGATACGAACATCCTTGTTAGCGCTATCCTTTCTCCCAGAGGTCTGGCTGCTCGAATTCTCGGTTATGAGCGGGAGGACAAAATAGAGCTGGCTTTTTCTCCAGACACCACTAAAGAAATTTTCCTGGTTTTGCGCTCTTCCAAGATTAAAGCCCTTCTCAAAAAAAGAGCGGTTTCATTGCAAAAAGTCGAATCCTTTTTGAAAACCCTTATGAAGAGCTCTGTCCGGACCGCCGGGAGCGTCGAGGTCGCTAGGATTAAAGATGATCCCTCCGACAACATGTTTTTAGCATGCGCTCTGGAAGCTGAGGCTGATTTTATTGTTTCCGACGATGTTCACCTCAACAAGCTGAAAGCTTTTCACGGCATTCAGATTGTCGATACGCTCATCTTTTTGAAAGTAATGGGTCAGATGGGATAATTCTCTTTGCCTTTTGAATTTCTATCGCAAGGTTATTGATCTCATAGATAATATTAACCTACTCTTATCACGACAGCGGCAGCCGTGTCCCCCGCCGCGCATCCTCCCCACAGAAGATATCCGCCCCCCAGTTTGGCCACTTCCTCAATGCCTTCGATGATGAGCCTTCCCGCCGTGGCCGCCTGCGGATGCCCGAAAATCAGGGAGCACCCGTAATTATTGAAGCCCATTACATCGACGCCCAGTTCCCCGGCCATATAGAGGTCGTTTGCAACAAAGGGATTATGGGTCTTTATGGCCTTTAGATCGGCGGCCCCTATGCCTGCTTTGTCAAGGGCCATTTTGACCGCCGGGACAACCGCCATCGCCATGAAGCCCTTTTTTGTCCTGGCGAAGCCGTATGAGACCACCCTGATCTCGACCGAAGGATCCACGCTCAGCTCCGCTGCTTTCTCCCTCGAAGTTACCACTACGGCGCAATTTCCGTCCGCCGGATGGGTTTGCGAGCCGAAAGTATGAATGCCGCCGGGCAATACCGGCTTGAGTGCCTCCAGGCCTTCCCTGGTGATCGGCGTTATTCCCTCGTCCTTTTCCACTACTACGGTCTTTTTTTTGGAAATTTTGACTTCGACCGGAAACATGTACCTTTTTTGAAAATACCGGTCGTCGTCGAGGGCGCACAGATACTGCTCATAGCGCCGCAGGGTGGCCTCATCGGCCTGCTCCCGCGTAAGCCCGGCCTCCCTTGCCACATTTTCGGCAGTCTCGATCATGGAGTTTTTGGCCCAGGGATCGTGACCGAAGTTGTCCATCATCCAGTTCTCCGATTCGAGTTCGCCGCCCGGGCCCAGTGGATTGGGCCATACGGTGTGGGGCCCGTTTGAGCATCTGTCCGTCATCAGGCAGAAGGGATTCCGGTAGAGTCCGGTCTCTACGCCGATGGCGGCCTGGTAGAGGCAAGTGGCTGCAGTAGTGCACGCCTGGCTGATGATCATTCCGGGAATGCCTGGAGCACCAATGAGAGCGGCGGCCCAGGGGCTTCCGTAGAACCATTTGGGCTGCCCGATAGTGATACCCAGAAAAAGGTAGTCGAACATTTTCGGGTCCCAGTTCTTCTCGGCCAGCCATCTTTTAGATGTATCCGCCGCAAGGATTATGGAGTTCTGGGTTGCCATACTGCCCTGCCACCGTGAGAACGGGGTCGAGTAATATCCCCTGAAAGGTATGTACGCATTCTTCAACATAGTCTCGGCTTCCTCATACTACGTACTGACCTGCTGCCAATATCCCGTCGGCAATCTTCCGGCGCAGGCCGATAACATTGATGGGTCGATGTTGCGTGAATTTAGCCAGGAGGGTCTGCACCAACTCCAACTCCCGGCCTTCGGCCGCCTCGGACAGCGCTTCGCCGGCAAGCAGCACGAGTTTTGGGAAATGAGTGTAGATGAAGGCCTCAGCCATGTTCATCTTTCGCCTGGATCCTCTCTCTTTGTCTTTTTCCATCGCTTTTTGCGCCCTGAGCCATGCGCTCTCCATAGCATAAGCCCCAATGGCCAGGTCGGCGAGCCGACCGAGAATTTCCTGCCGCTTGAGAAGGCCCTCTCCGCACCTTTGCCATCCAATTCCCAGGGTGAGCAGGAAGAGTTTCTTTGCGGCCCGGACGTGGTCTCCCGCGTCTTCGAGGACCGGGAAGCTTGCAGGGTCTTCAAGGCGTCTTGTCAGTTCTTCGGCTGCTTCCAGCAGGGGCAGGCCACCCGCAGTGGACCTGCGTATGAGCATCGTGGGGATCAGGACGCGGTTGATTTCGTTTGTGCCTTCGAAAATCCTGTAAATCCTCGCATCCCTGTAGAGCCTTTCGACGGGGTATTCCGAAATGAATCCGTAGCCGCCATGAATCTGCACGCCTTCGTCAACGACGTAGGCCTGCACTTCGGTGGAAAATACCTTGTTGATGGAACACTCCACGGCATATTTTTCCATGGCCCGGCCAGCCGCTTGTCGTCTTTCGGTCCCGGAAGCATCCATATCGAGCAGGGTCTCCTCGATCAACCCGCCGGTCCGGTAAACCATACTTTCGGCCGCGTAGCTTCGGATGGCCATTTCCGCAAGTTTTTCCCCGATCAATCCGAACCGGCCGATAGGAACATTAAACTGCACGCGCTCGTTTGCATAGCCTGCGGAGAGCCTCAGGGCGAGCTTGGCGTTGCCGACGGCATTGGCTGCAAGTTTATAGCGGCCCATGTTCAAAATATTGAACGCAACGATATGCCCGCGGCCGGCTTCGAACAGCAGGTTTTCCAACGGGACTTTCACATCGTCGAGAAACACGCTCCGGGTGGAAGAACCTCTGATTCCCATTTTCTTCTCTTCCAGACCGGTGGACAGGCCCTCGGAGCGCCCGTCGACGATAAAGGCACTTAATTTATCCCCCCCCAATTTCGCATAGACTATGAAAATGTCCGCAACACCGGCGTTGGTTATAAACTGTTTGGTCCCGTTTAGAACATAGCACTTGCCGTCGGGGCTAAGAGAAGCCCTGGCCTTTGCAGCCATGGCATCGGAGCCCGAACTCGGTTCAGTCAGCGCGTATGCGGCGATTTTTTCGCCGCTGGCGATCCCGGGCAAATATTTGCTCTTCTGCTCCTCCGTCCCGAAGAAGACTATCGGCAGGCTGCCGATACCCGTCTGTGCGCCATGCGACATGGCAAACGAGCCTGCCCTGCCCATTTCTTCGGCAATGATCGTAGAACTGATCTTGTCCAGTTCCGTGCCGTTATATTCCGCAGGAATTTCCGCTCCCAGGAGCCCCCACTCTCCCGCTTCCTTCAAAAGGCGCTCGATCATGCCTTCAGGCTGAGACTCCAGATCGTCAATGACGGGCAATATCTTCTCGTCGATGAAACGCGAGACAGTCCGAGCGATCATCCGGTGTTCTTCATTGAAATCCTCGGGTGTAAATACACTCTCGGCAGAGGTGGGCTGCAGCAGAAAACTTCCGCCTTGTGGTATGTCTGTCATTGGTTTCGCCCCTTAGTAAAACGTATAGCTATTTAACAGCTATTTAATAGCTTCGAACGAAAACTTAGTCAATGAATATTTAAGATACACGTCCCTGTTGGTTGGATCGTCCGTGACGGCAACAATCAAAAGCAGTTGACTATGGATTCACATAAAGCTACGATGTAGCTACGCGCCCACCCGGAAACACCGGGCGAGATAGGGGCAGCCGTTTTTCATGCGACGGAGACTGCCCTCCTGCAAGCCTGTAGGGAGTGGAAAAGGCAAATGGGAAATCCCCCTTCTCGAATGCTCTTATGCAACGCCGAAGAAAGAGCCGCATTGATGCGGGTCGCACTTGGCGTCGAACCTGCGGATATGGTGATCCTCAACGGTTCGGTGGTCAATGTGTACTCCGGCGAAATCGTTGAAAACTGCCCGGTCAGCATCAAAGGAAAGTGGATCGCCGCAGTGGGACCCGACGCTGCATCGGCGGCCGGTGCATCTACACTGGTTCTGGATGCAGCCGGAAAGACCCTTATACCGGGTCTGATAGAGGGCCATACTCACATGTGGTTCCAATCCATGGAAGCATTCCTGCCCTATGTCATAAAAGGAGGAACCACCACCATTGTTGTCGAAACCATGGAGTTCTTACCGGTGGCCGGCTGCGAGGGGGTTATCGAGTTCCTTGATTCGGCTAAGGATCAGCCGATCAAAATCCTGGCTACTGCACCGGGCATGATATCTACGAGCAAAACTTTCAACGGCGTTTCCCGGGGCGCCCGGGAAATGCTGCTCGACAGGGATGAGATTGTCGGGTTGGGAGAATCTTTCTGGCAGGTGGTGGTGCAATCGCCTGACGCTACGGTCCCGCTGCTTCAGAGCGCCCTCGATCGAGGCAAGCGCCTCGAAGGACACTCGGCAGGGGCAAAGGGGAAGAAATTGGCTGCCTATGCCGCTGCCGGAATCTCCTCCTGCCATGAACCGATTAACGCAGAGGAGGCCTTAGAGCGGTTACGGCTCGGTTTTTACGTGATGGTGCGGGAAGGAAGCATCCGAAAAGATCTCGAAGAAATTTCAAAGATCATGCGGGCCGGCGTGGATTTAAGAAGACTCATTTTAGTCACCGACAGTATCGAACCCAAAGAACTGATCGAGAAGGGCTATCTCGAAGTTGTCGTGCAAAAGGCCATTGCCTGTGGGTTTGATCCGGTCAGCGCCATTCAAATGACTACCCTGAATGTGGCTGAACATTTTGGCCTGGACAGCGCCATTGGCGGCATTGCGCCCGGCAGGTGCGCAGATATCCTGGTGCTTCCGGATGAGAGAACCATTGCGCCCGAGATCGTAATCAGCAACGGCCGTGTTCTTTTTAAGGACGGAAAGCTCCTGTTGCCGCCCCGAACACATCATTATTCCGATAGCTGCCTGCGGAGCATTCGGCTCGAAAGAGCCATGAAATCTTCGGATTTTGACATTTATGCCAATGGCGCCTCTTTAAGCGGTTCGGTCACGGTCCGGATTATCGAGATGGTAACCGATCTGGTGACCAAAGAATTCCATGCCGATGTTTTTCCAGCCGAAGGAAAGATAGCGGTAGACTTGCAGCAGGATATCGTGAAGGTGGCCGCGATTGACTACAGAAACAATCCAGGCCGTTCATTTGTAGGGCTGATAAAGGGGTTCCGGATTGAAAAAGGCTCGATTGCGTGCAGCGCCGCATGGGATACCTCAGACATTATCGTGGTGGGCGCCGATGAAGCCGATATGGCGCTGGCGGTCAATAGAATCCGCGAATTGCAGGGCGGCGTCACCGTCTGTAGAGATGGGGAGATATTGGCCGAGCTGCCACTCCCGATTTTTGGGATTATATCGGATCTGGGCATGGACCAGCTTGCCGAAAGGCTCGATTCGGTGAGGCGGGCAGCGCGCGGCCTCGGCATTCCCTTTGCGGACCCCGTGCTGACATTGTCCACCCTTACGGGGGCGGCGATTCCCTACCTTAAAATCTGCGAGGAGGGCCTGGTAAATCTAAGGGACGGCAAGACACTCCCCCTCGAGGTGCATTGAGAATTCGTTCCAAATCCCGTTAATCCTGCCTAAAGCTTCAGAGGAAGCCAAGGCCTCCCGCGCCCGCCCAACGCGCATGCTAGACCATCGAGCTGTCGGCCTTCGCGCTACGCGGCGTACATCGCACAGGGTTGTTTATATGTCTATCATACGAGGATAAAGAACTGATAAGAACTCTGAGGTTGACTTCAATCGGGACGGCTGGATTCGAACCAGTCGTCGTTCTTCGCCAGCAACTGTCCGGACAATCTGTGGAACACAGATGGAATACATGGTTTAAGATGGGAAGGATACCTATTAAACTCGTCCCTACCCCTCTGCGGCCCCGCGCCTTCGCGTCTTTTGCATGAGACACTTTCACTCTTCGGGCCCTCGGCATGAGACGTTCGCGTGACAAAGGAAGGCAATCACACGTCTTTGCGGCGCCTTTCCTGCTCCCGAATCTCCCGGCGCAGGAGCTTGCCCACTTTCGATGTGGGAAGCATGTCCCGGAATTCTATATGGTGGGGCACCTTATATGAAGCCAGGGCAGTCCTGCACCACTTGATGAGGTCGTAGCCGGTGATTCCTTTGACGTCTTCCTTGAGCACCACGCAGGCTTTTATCCGCTCCCCTACCTTTTGGTCCGGCACTCCCACCACGCATGTGGACATGACTGCGGGGTGCTCCATGAGAGCGGATTCGACCTCCGAGGCGGAAATCCGGTAGCCTTTATACTTGATGGTGTCTACCGTGCGGTCCACGAAATAGAGACGGCCCTCGGAATCCATGGTCATGATGTCCGAAGTGCGGTACCAGGTATTTCCGTCGATTTGAACGAATGAGTACTCGGTTTCCTTCGGCTTGTTCAGGTAAGCCTTCACCATGTGGGTGGAGGATACCAGAAGCTCCCCGGGCTCTCCCGTCGCCACTTCCTTCAGGCTCATCGGGTCCACGAGCTTAACCTTCTTGCTTGGCAGAACTTTTCCTACGCTTTTCGCAGGGCTTTCAACATCTACCGGACACATGCTCACCCCGCCGCAGGTTTCGGTTGCCCCGTAACCTTGCCGGATCGGGCGGCCGAATTTATCCTGCCAGCGCCGCCCAATTTCCACCGGCAAAGCGTCGCCTCCGCAGAAGCAGTATTCGAGCGAGCTGAGGTCGTAGTGATCCAGGCGCGAGTGATCGAGCATCATGCGATATAGCGTCGGCACGCCGATCATGCTTCTAACCCGGAAACGCTCAACGGCATCGAAAGCTGCATCCAGGTTGACGCGGGGCTGGACAACCAGGGTCCCGCCCGTGAAAAGCGTTGCCAGGCCGCATGTCTGGCCCATGATATGATACAGGGGAGCGTTTCCCAGGACCACGTTTTCATGCGGTGCAATTACAGGACTGCTCATCCGGATCTGCTCGTCCGAGGAGACCAGGAAAAGAGCGTGCGGGATTGGTACGCCTTTGGGAAACTTGGTCGTTCCCCCCGTGTACAGGATCTGGGCGATATCGCCGCCTTTGCGCTCATTTAATTCCGGAAGCGGATTTCTGCGGCCTCCGGATATAAGACTGCCAAGCGAATGCGAGTTGCCGTTACACACCGTCCTGCCCCTGGGCACCACATCGGAGAGATAGCCGAAGACCCGCTTCCAGACAGGCAGCAGGTCCGCCATACTGGAGAAAATAACCTGTTTCAAACCCGTTTCGGGCTGCGCATTCATCACGTACCCGAAATTGGTGTCGGCGCAGAGGATGGTTTCCGCGCCGCTGTCCTTAGCGATGTAGATGACATCATGAGAGGTGTAGATCGGCGTAATTGGTACGGCGACAGCGCCGAGGCGCTGGATGCCCAGCCATGCCGCCACCCATTGTATGCCGTTGGGGATATAGAGCATAACTCTTGCGCCGGGGGTCACGCCGAGACCGGCTAGAGATGACGCAAAGGCGTCCGCCAGCTCCTTGACGCGTGAATAGGAATACCGGGTGCCCAGATAGACCACCGCCGTATGGTCCCTTCTCTCGTCAGCCATTTCGGCAAAGACCGAGTAGATCGATCTTTCACTCAGGTCCGTCATGATTACGCAGTAGCTCCGATGTGCTCAGTTAATCCTGCCCAGGGCAGTTCGGGTCAAATCCCGAAATAGGCGGATTGAATCTCCGGGTTTTCCATCAGTTCGCGTCCTGTGCCGCTCAAGGCCAGCATACCGTTTTCGACCACATATCCCCGGTCGATCACCGGGAGAACCGGCCGCGCGAACTGCTCGCTCAGTATGACCGTGATGTTATAGCGCTGCTTCAGGCTGAGGATGGCCTCCATCAGTGTCCTTTGTATCAGAGGGCTAAGGCCGAGAAGCGGTTCATCCAGAAGCAGCAGCCCGGGCCGCGTAACAAGGGCCATGCCGATGCCGAGCATCTGCTGCTCGCCGCCACTCATGAAGCCTGCCTTTCTGGACTTCACGCCGGCCAGATGGGGAAACAGCTCAAAGACATCTGCGATGGTCTCTTTGACCTCGGATCGCGACCTGAGATAGCCGGCGATCCTCAAATTTTCCAGAACACTGCTCTCAGGAAAAATCGGGTGCCGCTCACGGGAGAGCACGATGCCTTTTTTTACGCGTTCACTGGGCAGGGTTTCCGTAATGTCCTCTCCCTTGAAAAAGATCCGGCCGTAGATGGTGATGCGCTCGCCGCCCCGGCGCTTCTCCTTGGTTCTCATGTCGATGATGAGCCCGGAGAGTACGTTCATCAGGGTGGTTTTGCCCGCGCTGTTGGGACCGATCACCCCGACGATTTCCCCGGTATGCACCTGCATGCTCAGCCCGTTAATGGCAAGAGCGTTTTCGAAAAACACCATCAGTTCCCGCACTTCGAGCAGAACATCCGGGTTGTTCCCCTCCGGCTTTTTTTGATTGACGCTCATATGAAACCTGCCTGCGTCCTAACATTCCGCGCCCAGGTATGCCTTCTGTACTTCCTTGGTCTGCATGGCCTGTTGCGCCGGGCCATCCGCAATTTTCCGCCCGTAATTGAGCACCACTACCCGGTCGGCGATCCGGAACAGCTCTTTGAGGCGATGTTCGATCATGATTATGGTCTTGCCCTCCTTGCGGAGCTTCTCGATTATAGGAATGATGCTCGCCACTTCGGCCAGGCTCAGTCCGGAGAAAAGCTCATCGAGAATGATCAGGTCGGGCTTGAGGGCAATGGCCTTCGCGAGTTCCAACCGCTTGAGATAACCTTGGGGGAGGACGCTTGCGCTCTTGTAAGCCACGTGAGAGTCCCGCTCGAAACCGACTTCCTCCAGATAGTCCAGGGCTACCGCGTCAAGATCCCCGTAGCTGCCTCCGGCCAGTTGCCTGACCCGCGGCGAGTACAGTGGGATTATCACGTTCTTGTAGGCCGGGAGCTGATAGAAGGGTCTCACCATCTGGAAAGTGCGGGCAATCCCAAGCCGCACGATCTTATGGGGCGCCAGACCCGTTATGCTGCGGCCCCGGTAGACAATCTCGCCTCTTGATGGTTTGACAAAACCGGTTATCAGATTTACGGCTGTGGTCTTTCCCGAACCGTTTGGCCCGATGAGGCCCAACAACTCTCCTTGGGCCAGCTCGAAGCTAAGGTCCGTTATTGCCTGGATTCCGCCGAAATTCTTAAAAAGTGAATTGACCCTGAGAAACGTTGCTGTTCCCATCACTCCACCTCCACCCACCGCTCAAACTGGTGGTACTTGCGCTGGATGTAATGGAAAATCCCTTCTGGCAGGACGACGATGAACACAACCAGGAAACACCCGTAGAAGACGATGCGCAACCCGCCGATCCCGCGCAGAATTTCAGAGAGCGGCACGAGGATAGATGCGCCAAGCACGGCCCCGGCCAGGGACCCCGGACCGCCTACCACCGCTGCGGCTATCGGAAGGATGGAATAATCCAGTGCAAACACCGGCATGCCGACGAACATATAGACGTGGGTCATAAATGCCCCGGCCAGCGCGCCGATTGAGGCGGCGATAAAGAGCGCCTGGGCCTTGTACCAGAAAATGTTGATGCCGGCGTTGGTCACAGAGCGGTCATTATCTTTGATGGCCTTCAGCACCAGTCCGTAGTCAGAGTTCATCATGCGTCTGAACCCGAAAAGCGCCGCCAGGAGCACCGCCACTATGAGATAGAGTTCGATCCATTTCGAAGGCAGAGGCGCGATGCCGCTCAGCCCTTCGGTGCCGCCGAAAATTTTCGTCGCTTCGATGACGCGAACGAACATAAGGGGGATTATCAGGGTGACCATGGAAAAGTAAACGCCCCGCAGCCTGACTACAGGCAACAGGACCACCGCACCCATGAGTCCTCCCAGAACTGTCGCCACAGGAAGTGCGAGCAGCGGGGGACATCCGAGTGCGTGATTAAGGATTCCCGAGCAGTAGGCGCCCAGGCCGAAGAAGAGCGCCTGGCCAAGAGAAACCATGCCCGCCTGGGCCAGGATATCCCAGCTTAAGGCGAGCAGGGCGAATACGGCAACGGACAGGAGCACCTTCTGCCAGTAATTGTCCAGCACAAGGGGCAAAAGAAGAAAACCCAGGACTGGAACCACCCGGGGCGACAGCAAATAGAGCATCTCGCGCCACGAACTCAGGGCGAAAACATCTTCCGAGCGTACCTTGATGCCGCGATCTATTCGTTCCAGGCGCCGTTCCAACAATCAGATCCTTTCTTCCAGTTCCTTCTGCCGGCCGAAGAGGCCGGAAGGCTTGACCATCAAAACGATAAGTATGGCCGCCAGGCTCACGATCATGGTCCAGCTCGAGCTGATGTAGGTATCGGTCAGACGCTCGGCAAAACCGATGAAAACACTGGCCACGATTACCCCTCCGGTGCTTCCGAGCCCGCCTACGATGCAGACCGCCAGGGCCTTCATCAAAACATCGTAGCCATCGCCGGGCGAGATGCTGCCGAGCGGGATGATGACGGCAGCGGCTAGGGCCGCAAGCCCGCAGCCCAGGGAAACACTGATCATGCCGATCCTGTCCGAATCGATGCCGAATGTGAGCGCCGTGCGTTCGTCCTGGGCAATGCCGCGGAATGCGAGGCCGATGCGGGTGTGGTGTGTGAAAGCCCACAGACCGGCCATGAGGAATATGGCCACGGCCGTGATGAGGATGCGCTGCATGTCGACCACGATGTCGCCGAAAATGATGCTCTTGTCGATCATCACCGGAAGGCTGTACTCGTAGCCCACGAAGCCCAGGTATTGAAACAACTCGAGGATCGCAAGTCCGATCCCGAAGGTGGCGATGACCTCAGACAGGGGCTGCCCGCGCACCCGAAGCAGTACGTAGCGGTACATCAGCGCCCCCAGCACCATCGTAAAGACTATGGAAACGCAAACAGACAGCCAGTAAGGAAAGTTCAGAAAATGCAGAAACATCCAGCTCAAGTAGGCCGACAGAATATACATGGCGCCGTAGGCGAAATTGGCCACCCCGCTGATTCCGAAGGTCAGGTTGAACCCCAGCGCCATCAGTGCGAGGATGGCGCTGTTAAAAATGGCATAAACAACAGTTCCAAGAAACATCGAGCCGATGTCCGCGGCAACCGGAGGAGTTTTAAGTTTTGAGTTTTGGGTTTTGAGTTACTAAAAACTAACAGTTAGCAACTAAAAACTCTTGCCTTTTACTTCACGGGTTTCAAGCCTTTGGGCAGTTCTATTTTGCCCTCGGCCAAAGACTCCGGAAATACGATCCGCCGCTCGCCGTCCTCGGTCCATTGAAACACCGCCCCGACCGCCGTTTCCTTGGGGTCGAAGCCATAGATTGCCTGGTTTCCTTCGTCAAAGCGGATGCGGCCTATGGCGCCCATCCGGTCCGTTTTTTTAAGCTCGGCGGTGATGGCGTCAGGATCCAGGCTGCCGGCGCGCTCGATGGCTTGCGCCAGGATATAAACGGCTTCATAGGAAGGGGCCGGCCCGTGCCCGGCCTCCATTTCATGGCCGTAGGTCTTTTTGTATCCATTGTAAAACTCGACTGATGCTGGGATTTTATCACTGGCTATGGCGCTGCCCATTTCGAAGATGCAGTTCATAGCGCCGCCTATCTTTGCGTCAAACGTTTTCCAGGCATCGCGTCCGGCCAGCGGTGATATGAAGCCCGCCATCAGGGCCGGGACACTCATGGATTTCCACTGTTTGACCAGAATTCCGCTCTGGGGCATATCGAAAATCGGCATGATCACCTGGGCGCCCTTTGAGCGGGCCTTCAGCAGACCGGAAGAAAAATCCGAAGCGCCGGTGGGATATGCCTCCTGTTCCAACACTTCCCAGCCTGCTTTGTCGAAATACGTGCTTTTGACGAGATCGGCTGTCGCCCTCGCCCAGGCCACGTCCTGGTGCATTACATAGACCTTGGTGAAGCCGAATTCCTTATTGATGGCCGCCATCGTGCCTGCCATATACTTCACCAGGTAAACTGCGTTCAGGCAATCGCGGAAGACGTATTTGTATTTCTCCGGCTCTTCCTTCACCTTCTTTTCGGAAGCAGGCGACATGGCAATGCTCCCGATAGTGGGGACCTTGTATTTGGAGATCAAATCCATCCCGGCGATCAATGCCTCGGAACGGAAGGGGCCCACCAGGATTGCTGCGGGTTTTTTCTCCAGGATGACTTTCTCGATGCCGAGCAGGGCTTCGGGTACGGGTACGCCTGGAGCGGCGTCGCGAATGTCGATCGAGGCTATCTCGAGCAATCTCTTTTGCCCACCCACAGTTACGCCGCCTTTTGCATTAATCTCGCCCACGGCCATCTCGACGGCCTTAACGGCTTCCTTGCCCTCCAGAAACCCAAGCGATGTTGGCACCGCAATAACTACAGGCTCTGCGGCATTCGCCAGTTGAGCGCCAAACAGGCATGCTGCCAGCGTCGCCATAATCAGGCTGAAACGAAAAGATCTGGATCTCATGGCTGGTTTCATCCTTTTCATTCTGCTGAAATGGGGAAAACAGAGAAAAAACCTCGCGGGCTTTACTTATTTTGAATAGAAACCTCCCCCGGTCTTTTTACCTAACCTGCCGGCTCTCACCATTTGCTTGATGATTTGGGGTGCGCCGTAATGGCCGTCGCGAAACTCGTCGGCAAAATACTCCATGACAAAGTAGGCGATATCGATCCCTGTGAAATCCATGAGTTCGAATGGACCCATCGGGTAGTTCAATCCGAGCTTGACCGCCGTATCGATATCCTCTACCGAGGCGACTCCTTCCTGCAGCAGGCGGACCGCCTCCACAAACTGGGGAACCAAGATCCGGTTGACCACGAAGCCGGGAGAATCTTTCTTGACCTCGATAGCCTTCTTGCCAAAAGACCCCGCCAGGGCCCTGGCCGCGACGACGGTCTCATCGGATGTCAGCAGCCCTCTTATCACTTCCACCAGGCGCATAATCTGAGCGGGATTGAAAAAATGCATCCCGCAAACCTTGTCGGGCTGGTTTGTAGATGCGGCAATCGAGGTAATCGACATCGAGGAGGTATTGGTAGCCAAAACGACTTCCGGCCGACAAATCTTGTCCAGGGCCTTGAATACCTCTTTTTTCAGGTCGAGATCTTCTATTACGGCTTCTATTACAAAATCCGCATCGGCGAGATCTTCAATAGAGATCGTTCCTTTGACCCGATTGAGGGCAGCCTGCCGCTGTTCCTCGCTGATTTTCCCCTTCTCGACCGAGCGCGCCATAAACTTGCCCATATTGTTGATCGATCTTTCTACATAAGACATTTCTATGTCGCGCAAAACCACTTCGTAACCATTCATGGCCGCGACGTTCGCAATCCCGGTGCCCATCGCCCCCGCGCCTACCACGCCAATCTTACGTACGCCCATATCTTTTCTCCCTGAAAGCGGATTGAGGAATTGCCGAATTGAGCAATTGAGTAATTAAATCCCTTAATTCCTTAATCCCTTAATCCCTTAATTCTTGGGTCTTTCGTCTACAACGCGCACAGCTTTTCCTTCGCTTCGCTTAAGGGCCTTTGGTCGCACCATTTCCATGCCGACATGGATGCCCAGCATCCCCCTAATATGGTCGACGATTTTTCTTTCAACCTCCGCAACCTTGCCGGGGCCGGCATCAAACACTTCCTTCTTGCCCTCCACGCGGATGTTGAGCTCATCGAGGTGCTTTTTCTTGCGCACGATGAGCAGGTATTGAAGTTCTATTTCCTTTATGTCCGACAGCAGCGCTTCGATTTGGGACGGGAAGACATTGACGCCGTTGATGATGAGCATGTCGTCAGTGCGTCCGGTGATCCTGTCCATCTTGACGAAGGTGCGCCCGCAGGAACAGGGTTGCCTGCTAAAAGTGGTAATGTCCTTGGTGCGATAGCGCAGCAAGGGCATGGCGCGGCGCTGTATGGCGGTGAGGACCAACTCGCCTCTTTGCCCCGGCGGCACCGGCTCAAGAGTAACCGGATCGATGGTTTCCGCCAGGAAATGGTCCTCGTTGATATGCAGCCCGTTTCTTTCGTCACAGTCATACGCCATGCCGGGGCCGCCAAGTTCGGTGAGTCCGTAGATGTCTCTGGCCGAGATTCCCATCCTTTCATCGATTTCATCGCGCATGGCCCTCGTCCAGGGCTCAGCCCCGAAAACGCCCACGCGCAGCGGCAGATCCCTTATCGGCATTTTCATCTCTTCGGCCCGCTCTGCAATGGTCAGAGCGTACGACGGGGTACAGAAAAGGGCCGTGGCGCCGAAGTCCTTCATCAGCATGACCTGCCTTTCGGTCATTCCGGAGCTGGTTGGCACGATTGCGCATCCGATGCGGCTTGCTCCCTGGTGAAGTCCAAGGCCGCCGGTAAATAGCCCATATCCATAAGCGACCTGGACGATATCTTCCTTTCTCACTGTCGCCGCCCAGAGCACCCTGGCTACGCACTCCGTCCACTGCTCCACGTCTTCGGCGGTATAAGGTCCGGTAATGGGTTTGCCAGTCGTTCCGGAGGAACAGTGTATGCGAACCACTTCATTCATGGGAACGGCGCAAAGCCCGAAGGGATAGTTGTCCCTCAGATCGTTTTTCTCCGTAAAGGGAAGCTTTGTGATATCATCCACGGACTTTAGATCATCTGCCCTGACACCCGACTCGTCCAGCTTCCTGCGGTAAAAAGGTATTCTTTCGTAAAGCCAGCTCACGGTTTCCTTAAGCTTTGCGAATTGGAATTTTTGCAATTCCTCAACCGGCATACACTCAAACCGATCGTTCCACGCCATCTGCTCAACTCCTTCCTGTCTGGGCGGCTGCAAAGCCGAGTTCAAAAGCTTTGATGTTTTCAGGCGAAACCGCGATTTTTCCGCTCCGGATAAGTGCCCCAAAAGGACCGTGTCTGCGGTGAGATCGGCGCGGGGAACCTGTCCCGATCCCTTCGACAAGCGCACTCGTCCTGAGCTTGTCAAAGGCGCCGCCGCTTTGGGCCCTGAAATATGGGCCGCAAAGAGGCACTTGAGGCAAATCGGCAGGAGGAGTTCGCCGGGGCTGAGTGATTCGGCGCTCGGAACGGATTGGCTGGAGATTAGGGGAAAGATCTCCTGCAAGAACGGGCTATCCCCCCGTGACATGAACCTGCGCACCGGGACGAAGACGGTGGCCCTGCGGCGGTCCTCATAGGCCGCAACCGGAATTTTAGCTGGTCTGCATCCTGAAACTAGCTACAAGGTGGCTATTTAATAGCTAAGATTCGACTGCTCGTCAAGCAAAATTGAATGTCCAAAAAAAATATTTCCGGCCTGGAGCCCTTTGATGATAACCTGACCATCAAGGCCTCCCGCGCACGCCCATTGCGCACGATAGACCATCCCGCGGTCGGGCTTCGCGCTACGCGGCGCACCTTCCGCCTAGAGGCGGTAAATGGAATGACCAGATTATCGTACAGGATTGTTTATACGTCTATCATACGAGGGGAGGCGGCAAAGAGGATGTTAGGGGCCGCTACGCTTAGCGGAAAATTTCTCGCGGCCGTTGAGGCAGTAAACGGGGAGGGTTATTAACGTGACTGAATGGATCGCTCTGGAGACCCCGATGGGAAAGTTATCCATGGTTACCTTTGCTTCTCCCGATGAGATCAGGCGGTTCGGTTTCGATCGGCAGTTCAGCGAGCACAGAGGTTTCCGGTCGCTCTACACCAGGAGGACAAGTCTCATAAGAAGGGCAACCGAAGAGGATGCAAACGTGGTCCTTGCGGTAACCGATAAAGAAAACATCATCGGTTTCGGGGTGCTTGCCTGTCCGGAACCCGATCAACGGTGGGCCAGACTCGAACCCAAGGTGATGATGGAGGTCAAGGCGATAGAGGTTGCCCGCGATTGGAGGCGAATGGGGGTTGGAAACGTTATCGTCAAAGGGATGCTCTCGCATCCCAAGGTGGAGGAAAAAATCATATATTTTGTAGGATTCACCTGGACCTGGGATTTGGAGTGGACGAGAATGACCGCATCCAAATACCGAAAAATGATGATCCGCCTTTTTCAACCCTTTCAGTTTAACGAGTGTAAAACGAACGAACCCAATATTTGCCTTGATGCCGACAATCTTTTCATGTGCCGGACCGGGAAAAATATCAGCGACCGCCTCCTCGATGATTTCAAATGGCTCTCATTTGGCGTCTATCATCCCTGAGTTCGCAAATTAGGTTTTTAAGGACATGCTTTTTTATTGACTATCTTTTTTTTCTTGGCTATGAAATAGCTGTAATCTAGCTTCAGATACAGCTTTGAGCTTGGCGCTGGCGTTTTTCGCGACTTTCAAACAGCTTTCTTGCCGGATTTTGCTCAACCCTCCGTCCACCTGATGATACGCCGGTCCCTGCTGAGAGTGCGTTCAAAATACTCTTACGCCCACGCGATCATTCATCGTCCTCAGGTCTATAGACGTTGCTCTTATCTCATCGCTCAAGCCCGGCAATCTCCACGCTCCGCGGGGTGGGCCATGCAAGCGATGAACTTTTCGAAACATTTCTGGATCAGGAAAGGAGGGTGGTAAGGAACAGACCGGGTTTAGCCGCTTTGGAAAAGCGCGTAAGGCCATGCGGAAATCCGTAATCCCTGGTTGCTGTCATATTATATAACTCTAAAAGCTCAAGGAGATTTTATGGAGTCTGTAACCGTTGACCCAACGATATCGTGGGCTGTCTGGGGGCTGTTGCTCGCCGGCACCTTCGTCATGACCGTGCTCGGAACATGGCTCATCGCGAGGAGGTGGGAAAAATGAACCCAAAATTTCTGAACATTCCTGAGCCTTCAGCCGGCATGGTCCTGGGTTCCATCATAGGAGTCGCCTGTCTCCTGACTATTGCAGTCTTTTTAGGGTTCATGGCCAAAAAGCAGTGGAAATCCTTCGATGAATATCTTGTCGGCAAAAGAGACATAGGGCCATGGGTTACGGGACTCGCCCTCGCCGGCTCCTACATTTCTGGCTGGGCTTTCTGCGGAAGCACGGCGGTGGTCTACAAGGTGGGGTTTTCGGGCATGTGGTTTGCCGGCATCTGGACCCTGGTAGGCATCATTCCAACCGTCTGGCTTGCTGCAACGAAGACTAGAGAGTTCTCATCCAGACTCGGAGCAGCGACAATCACGGAAACCATTGGACGGCGCTTTGAATCAAAGGGCCTCCAGACACTCATCGCATCGAGTATGCTTTTCTTTCTTTTCATCTACTCCGTCGGACAGTTGAAAGCGGCCGGCGCGGTCTGGTACGCGGTAACAGGCCTCCCGCCCTTCTGGTGTCTTCTCATCTCCGTCACGATCGCATGGCTCTTCCTGGTCCTTGGCGGCTATACCGGGACCCAATGGTTCATTGCGGTAAAAGGCGGCCTTCTGGCATTCGTGGGCTTGCTGATTGGCGTATGGGCGCTAATCCACGCCGGTGGGTTCGGCGCGATATCCGATAACCTCATGGCTCAAAAGCCCACCTACATGGCCCTGATCAACCCAAACCTGCCCAAGGTCGGCGTAACCCAGCTCTTTTCCAGCATGGTGGGCATACTTGCAACACCCGTCATCTTCTTTACCATGTCCGTCGGCTTTCCTCATAACGTCAGCCGGTTTCTGGGCATGAAGAAACTGTCGAGAAACGAGTTTGTTCTGCTTTGTTTCGTGGTCTGGCTCACAGCCGGGGTCCCAGTCATGCTGGATTGTTCGAGCAACGGTCTCGTGGCCAGGATGATCTTCGGCGACAATTTGCTTGCAAACAAGCAGTGGGGCGCCGACCTGGCCGCTCCCATGCTCGCCTGGGCAATAGGCGGGAGCCCATTGATCTCCATATACCTTACGGGCCTGGTTGGCGCCGCCCTGGGTACGCTGTCCGCCATGGTCTTCATCATGAGCGCCAATGTCACGAGGGATATCATAAAGCTCTGGCGGCCGCAGGCATCTGACAAATCGATGCTCTACCTCGGCTACGTGTTGATCGCCCTTTTCCTGTTTCTGCCTTTCTACTGGACCC
>JBEKQE010000049.1:0-28240 GCA_049520035.1 Syntrophobacteraceae bacterium
CGGCCTCCGTTGCCAGGCGAAGCTGCTCATAAGGATCGGCAGGAAAACAGATATGGCTGTAACGCTGGAATATATCCCCGAAGCGCTCTACAATGGATTTCCAGTCAT
Organism: Syntrophobacteraceae bacterium; assembly: GCA_049520035.1. Classification (GTDB taxonomy): domain Bacteria; phylum Desulfobacterota; class Syntrophobacteria; order Syntrophobacterales; family Syntrophobacteraceae; genus SbD1. The sequence goes on from JBEKQE010000049.1 coordinate 109, forward strand.
CAGCCGTGAGCTCGGTATCGCTCTTTGCTCCGCGCGTTTTCCGGAACTCGGCTATGACCTCTTCAAACGGTTCGTCCGGCACGCCCAACACTACCGAACCGAACATCTGGATGAGACGGCGGTAGGAGTCATAAACGAAGCGGGGGTCACCTGTCGCTTCAATCATACCTTTAATCGTCTCTCCGTTGAGTCCGATATTGAGCACCGTGTCCATCATTCCAGGCATGGAAAACTTAGCCCCCGAGCGGCATGACACAAGCAGCGGGTTCTTGGCGTCTCCAAATTCTTTGCCGGTCTTCTCCTCGACTTCGGATAAAGCTGCTAACTCCTGCTCCCATATTTCCTGCGGAAATTTCATGCCGGCCAGGTAGGAGTTGCAGGCCTCTGTGGTCACCGTAAAACCAGGAGGGACCGGCAATCCGAGCCGGGTCATGTCGGCAAGGCTGGCGCCTTTTCCACCCAGCAGTGCTCGAACATCTTCCCAGTCACCACCTACGTAAGACGTCACCCGATCCAGTTCGTGGAACAAATAAACCCATTTTTTCGCCATGGTCGCTGCTCCTTAGAAGGTCCCTTGCCGCAAGATTTCGAAATCTATACAAATTATTGGATGATCTGTTTACGATTATGTGGATAGTTTATGCCTCTGTCAACAATCTCTTTTTCCCCTCTTCAAAAAATCCTTGATTATGAGGTTATAATCGTTGAAAACAGCTAAGATTTCCCCGTGATCAGCCTTTGACTTTCTTGACTGAAACTGGTTCGGGTTATTCGAAATTGAGCAACCAGGCCTCCCGCGAACGCCTAACGAGCCAGAGAGACATGTCGCGCGGTCGACCTGCCCGCTACGCGCTCGCACGAAGCAGAGTGGTTATTTTTTTTGGTAGGGTGCTATATAAGTCTATCATACGAGGAGCACCGGATGATTCGCAAAAGTGACGTTCTTCTATACCACAGCGAAGAGAGAGCAGGAAAAATCGAAGTCAAACCGACAAAACCATGTTTTACTCAAAGAGATCTTTCGATGGCGTACACGCCTGGAGTCGCCGAGCCATGCAGGGAGATCGTGGGTATTCCGGAGAAGGTATTCGACTATACCGCGAAGGGAAACCTTGTAGCGGTCATCACCAATGGCACAGCCGTTCTGGGGCTGGGCGACATCGGCCCGCTGGCCGCAAAGCCGGTCATGGAGGGCAAGGCCGTTCTGTTCAAAAGATTTGCTGATATTGACGTTTTTGACATAGAGCTGAATACGAAAGACCCTGACGAGGTGATCCAGGCAGTCAAACTGCTCGAGCCGACCTTCGGAGGTATCAACCTCGAGGATATCAAAGCACCTGAATGTTTTTACATTGAAGAGCGTCTCAGGGAAACGATGAAAATTCCCGTTTTCCATGATGACCAGCATGGCACTGCTATCATCTCGGGGGCTGCCCTTCTCAACGCTCTGGAGTTACAGCAAAAAAGGATCGATCAGGTAAAGCTGGTCGTCTTGGGGGCCGGAGCGGCCGGAATTGCCTGCGCAAGCCTCTATGTGCAACTCGGGGTCAAAAAAGAGAACATGTTCCTGGTGGACTCCAAAGGCCTTGTGCATAAGGGTCGTAAAGAAGGGATGAACCCTTATAAAGAGCGGTTCGCAAACGGCGAAACCCTGATGTCCCTGGCTGAGGTGATGAAGGGGGCCGACGTTTTCGCGGGCTTCTCGGTGGCTGGACTGGTTTCAAAAGAGATGGTGAGAAGCATGGCGGAAAGGCCGATCATTTTCGCTCTGGCCAACCCAGACCCGGAAATCGGCTACCCTGAGGCAACAAGCGTTCGCAGTGACCTGATTATGGCTACGGGGCGCTCCGATTTTCCCAATCAGGTAAATAACGTGCTCGGTTTTCCTTATATTTTTCGGGGCGCGCTGGACGTTAGGGCCAGTGCCATCAACGAGGAGATGAAAATCGCGGCGGTAAGGGCGCTTGCCGATCTTGCAAAGGAAGACGTCCCCGATTCCGTCCTTAAAGCCTACGGCAAGGAGATGATGGAATACGGGCCAAACTATATCATTCCCAAGCCGTTCGACCCGCGTGTGCTCATAAGGGAAGCGATTGCAGTGGCAAAGGCGGCAGTTGAATCCGGGGTTGCCGGAACGCCGGTAATTGACTGGGATGAATACCGCGATCGGCTTGAAAGACACCTTGGGCGCGCTCAGGAAATCATGCGGCGCATCATTCATAAGGCAAAGCGAGACCCCAAGCGGATAGTTTTCCTTGAAGGCGCCGATTCCAAAATATTGAGGGCCTGTCAGGTCATTTTGGATGAGGAGATCGCAAAACCCATCCTGCTCGGCAATCGGGCGGTGATCCGAAAAAAGGCGGCCGAACTGCACCTCGATCTCAAGGGAGCGACGGTCGTCGATCCCCAAAAATTCGACCGGATAGAGGAATACGCGTCGGCTTTTTACAGAATGCGCTGCCGAAAAGGAATTACGCCTCAGGAGGCTAAAAAGCTGATCGGGACCAGTAACAATTATTTCGGGGCCATGATGGTAAGGATGCATGACGCCGACGGTCTGGTAGGGGGAGTAAACCAGTATTATCCGGATACTATCAGGCCCGCGCTTCAGACGCTGCCGCTCTCGGAGGGCATTTCAGTTATCGCCGGCGTGTACATGATGGTTTTTCAAAAAGATGTAATATTTTTTGCCGACACTACTGTAAATATTGACCCGACGGCCGAGCAGTTGGCCGAAATAGCGATCTGCACCGCAGAGACGGTTAAACAACTCGATATTGAACCCCGAATCGCCATGCTCTCCTTCAGCAACTTCGGCAGCACGCGCCATCCGCGATCCGACAAGGTCGCCGAGGCAACCCGGATCGTCAAGCAACGCCGTCCGGACATTACAATAGATGGTGAAATGCAGGCCGATACGGCTGTTGTCCCCGAGATTCTGAACGGGGTCTATGAATTCAACACGCTTAAGAGACGAGCCAATGTATTGATCTTTCCATCGCTTGAAGCCGGCAACATCGCCTACAAGCTGATGGCGCGGCTGGGAGGCGCAAAGGCAATCGGTCCCATCCTTATGGGAACCAGTGAAGCGATTCACGTGCTGCAGCGCAACTCTGACGTAGAGGACATAATCACTACTACCGCCCTTGCCGTGATCGACGCTCAAGAGCACAGGAAGTGATGCATGAGCGAACCTATCGGCCGGAGCACGTAAATCTAATATGATGACTGCTAACCTCAGGATTTCCCTCGGTTGAATAAAGGTTTGCGTTTTTCTGAAAACGCTCTGAGTCCTTCACTGCCATCAGCATGAACAGCACAACCGGCAATGCCTGTGCGCTCCCGCTCCATTTGGGTCTCAAAAGAGGTGTCGAAGGAATCGGTGAGGAGCTTCTTTGACCATCCGAAGGAATTCATTGAGCATGCCGCAAGCTCAAGAGCCATGCGGGTTGCCTCCTCAAGGGCACTCCCATCATCTACAACTTTGGTTGCCAATCCCCAGGAGAGAGCCTGCTCTGAAGAGATGGGCCTGTCGAAGGCCATGATCTCCATCGCTCTGGCTAATCCGACCATCCTGGGGAGAGTGAAGGAACCCCCACCATCAATGGAGAGTCCGCTGGAGGTATAGGCCTGCCGGAATGCGGCAGACTTGGCCATGACCCTAAAATCGCAAGCCAGGGCCAGGGGGAAGCCTGCCCCCGCCGCTATCCCGTTAACAGCAGCTATGACAGGCTTAGGCATACGGCGAATTTCCAGAATGGCCTGATGAAATCTGCCAGCCAGTTCATGAAACGCTGCATAGATACCATGAGGGAACGCCAGAGTCCACCTTAGGTCGCCACCGGCACAGAACGCTTTGCCCTCCCCGGAGATGATGATTCCGCGCACCCCCTCATCTGCTGCAAGAGTAATGGCATTGGCAGTCAGGGATTCCACCATATCCATGTTTAATGCGTTGAATGCCTCAGGGCGGTTCAGCAACAACGTGACAATGCCATCAGCTTTTTTGACTATCACGACTTCTGCCATCGATCTCCCCCTTTTCTTCGATGAGAAAAAATCTCTGCGCCACTCTGAATCGGTTAATCTGCTGATGTTGCAGCAGATCGAAACGCTTCATAAATCCGATATACGAATCAGAAACCCGAGAGAAAGGGTTCGGTGTCTCCGCTGGAAGCGCCGGAGACACCGAACCCTTCAGTGGGCCAACCATCCGTGAGAACTTCGTGCGAGATGTTATCTACTACGACAGGGCATTCGAAATAGGTGAGCAATGCATCCGCCCCGTACCTTTCGCGCACAAAGCTTTTCCAGTCCTCTGTATAGATCCGGTCCGCATCTTCCCTGGAATTCCACAAATAGATACCGGCAGCCGTCCCTCCATCTTGCGACAGGATGAAGTACTTTCGGATAAGGCCGGGCAAGTCCTTGTACTTTGGTGCAGCACTCAGGAAGGTCTGCCCAGCCTTTTCCCTGGTAATCGGCGGCGGCGGCTTGAACTGCGCGATGACGGTAATCATGTTCACGTGCCTCCTGCTGTAAGCCGTTGCGGATATGGCGCCGAACGGCGGCATACTATTTGGCAGGCAAATATGTTTCATATAAAAGATATGTCTGTCAAGCAAGTCTCGCGCTGATTTGCATGCCGGGCGTTTTTCCCTGTGCCGTTTAGCCATAGGTCGAACTCAATAAAGAGGGTGCCGAAGGAGGGCGTGCACCACTCTTTCCAGGTGCCTTACCGTGTTGCATTCTTTTGCGAGGTGGCAAAAAGGGAGATACCGATTCATTTCCGAGTCTCCCGTTCCCCAGAGGGGCCGGTTCTCGGGATTGAGCCAGATGAGCCTTCTGCATCTTCGGTAGATCGCTTTGAGGACCTCAGTTTGAGGATCACCGTAATTATTCCTTCCGTCTCCAAGTATGATCACCGTTGTCTTGCCGGTGACCGTGTCAAGCCATTTTTCTCCGAATGCGCGGAAGACCTCTCCGTAGTCCGTGAGACCCATCAGAACACCCGTTTCGGCGCCGGTCAGGATTCTTGCCAACGCCTCTTCAACAGGGCAGCGGTCAAAAATGTCGCTCACTTCTGCCAGATTGGAGCAGAAGATGAACGATCTTATTTTCACCAGAGCCTGATTCAGGCCGTAAAGGAAAAGAAGGAAGAAGCGTACGACGGCACTAACCGAGTGACTGACGTCACACAACACGATGATATCAGGACGATCGATCTTTTTGGCCTTCCACCTCCTGTCAAATAGAAGCCCATCAAAGGCGATACCTGCTCTGAGGGTCCTTTTGAAGTCGAGCTGTCCACGTTTGGACGTTTTTCTTCTTCTGGCGTAGAGCGCGTTCAGATGCTTTAGTATCTTTTTAATGATCGCATACATCCGCTCAAAATCGCGCTCTTCCAATTCCGAGAGCCTGGCATTCCTAAGGTATTCTTCTATTGCCCCTTCGGTCGAAGAGCCTGCAAAGAGGGTATACTGGCGCCCGACAAAGCTCTTTACGCCTTCCTGGAGTCTTCTCCTCGCCAACTCCAAAATATCCGCCCGCCTTTGGGACGCCGGCCTGTCGTCGCCGTGAGCCATTTCGATGTCGTCATTGAGTCCTTCGAGACCCATCTGGCGCAAGATCCTTTGGATGTAGGGTCCCCTCTGATAAAAGAACCTGATGCCTGAGACATCCACGGCACGGGCAGCTTCTCGCACGGACATTATGAGATCGGCGGGGGTCCCGGACACCAACAACCGGGTAAGCGAGGAATCGCTTGCCCGAAGATCTACCCGGATAGAAGTATCCTCAATATCCTGGCAGGGATCCGGAAAGCCCTCGGAGGAGAAAAAACGCTCGAAGGTTATTGTGAAAACTTCCTTTTCGTCAGATGATTTTGCAAGGACACCCGAAAGAGCTTCCCTGAGGAGCTGCCTGTCCCCATAGCCAACCAGCTCGACCGCCCGCATGGCATCGATACACTCGGCCACGGAAATGCGCACCCCCGAGCTTCGAAGTGCCAGAACGAATTCTTCGAGAACTTCTTCCACTTTTCAGTCCAAAGCCGCTGATAGCGCTTTTTGAGTCATCGTTCGGAGATGATCTTCCACCAAACGGATATCCTCCTGAAACTTGAGGACCGTATTTAGAGTTTCCCTCACGAGATCGGGACTCAGGATATCCGCATGGAGGAGAGCCAGAGTCCTTGCCCAGTCGATAGTCTCTCCGACTGATGGGGCTTTTTTCAAGTCGAGCTCCCTAACCTGGTGAATAAAGGAGATCAACTGGGTCCGAAGCCTTTCGGAAAGCCACGGAACATGCACGCGAACAATCTCCCTTTCCATCTTCGGATCGGGAAATGGGATAAAGAGGTGCAAACACCGGCGCTTCAGAGCATCGCTCATCTCTCTCGTATTGTTGCTCGTGAGAAATACAAAAGGTTTGGATAAAGCGTTAATGGTGCCGATTTCCGGGATGGAGATCTGAAAATCAGAGAGGACCTCGAGCAAGAAAGCTTCGAACTCCTGATCCGCCTTATCGACCTCATCAACCAGCAACACCACGCCATCTTTCTCCTGAAGGGCTTTCAACAATGGTCTTGGCTCAAGAAAATGGGGAGAGAAGAACATGTCGTCATATTGGTGGAGTTTTTTGACGGATTCGGCAAGTCCGCTGCCGCCCCCGACGATATCATCAAGCTTATCCCTCAGGATCTGGGTATACAGCAACTGCTTCCCATACTTCCACTCGTAGAGCACTTTTGATTCGTCCAGTCCTTCGTAACACTGCAGGCGTATCAGAGGAAGACCAAGGAATGCAGCAGCAGCCTTGGCGAGTTCGGTTTTGCCCACACCCGCCGGTCCCTCGACAAGGATCGGCTTTTCGAGATGGCAGGCGAGGAAAAGCGTCGTTGCGATCTGGCTGGTGCAGATGTATCCAACTTCTTCAAGTCCTTGAAGAATGTTCTCGCGCGAGGCAAACTTCCGAGCATGTTCCCTTTGCATGCAGTTCCTTCCGTTAGAGGAGAGATTCTCCAAGCTTTCTCTGGTTTGCCAGTGTCGCTCTCCCTGCTATTCCGTTCGTGCTGACCAGGTCGGAAGTGAGATGGCGCAGTGAAGAGTCCCTCTCGATTCCCGCTTCTGAACTGTCGAGAAGACAGCCAAGTTGCTCATTGAACATTTGAGCAGTGAGCAGGGAAAGATGGCCCCGGCGGATTTCTCCGGATTCACGATCCCAGGTGCGGCAGGCAACCCGACTGTGCGATCTGCAGATCGAACCCCGATCCTCGTATGATAGACTTATAAACAACCCTGTGCGATGTGTGATGCATAGCCCGGAAGGCATCCCCTGAGGTGTCTATCGTTCGTGTTGGGCGTTCGCGGGATGCCTTCTAATGTTTATCTATAGCTGTCCTTGCGGGCATCGACAGTCAACATGCAGACAATGGTCTCTTTTTCGTCGACTTCGTAAAAGAAACGATAACCACCAATTCTATACCGCCACGTCTCAGGCTGGTAATTCTTCAGTTTCTTGATGTTCTTTCCAAAATGTGGATTGGCCCTGAGTTGAGGATAGACGTGATCTTTGGGTTTTTTGGCAAGCCTTTCGCCCTGTCCCTTGAAATCCTGCGACAGGTCCTGAAGAAATTGATCGGTCTCAAATATCTTGAATTTACCCAACCATCCTGCCTTTTTTCATGATTACATCGCCATGGCCCTTTTCGAGCTTCTGAAGTAGTTGGTCGTTTGAGAATATTTCCTGCATTTCAAAATCGCCGGCTAAGATTTCCTCATCGAGCTTTCTCAAAGCAAGGGTCTCTATCAGGTTGGCGATACTTCGATTATCCTCGGCGGCAGCACGATTGAATTTTTCGTAGATCTCATCACTCAGCCGCAAAGTGATTGTTTTAGGCATCCACATTCTCCTTCGTTCATATTGATTCTAAATAATTCTAACTGATTCAGGTGGATTTTCAAGCCCTATCTCACGACATCGATTTTTTCCCGACTCTGCACTTTGATTCGTCATGGTGCGGCCGCCGGCCAATGCTTTGCGCTTTTCCTGCTGACAATGTGCAATCCACGACGCCAGGGTCCGGAATTTTTGAGCGGCAGCCTTTGAATGGCCGCCTTGATATTCTCCAGCCGCTCACAGTCCATGGCTTCTCCTTTGATCGAAAGGGATGCCCTCAAGGGCGAAAATATCTTCAGGGCTTCCCGCTTCGATAAGCAGCCTTCCGATATAAGTTGATTATTTGATCCTTTGGGTATAATGTACAATTGTTTACAATTGAATATAGCCGGGGGGTGCTCTCCGTGCGGGAGCTGAGATAATACCCTTGGAACCTGACCCAGTTAATGCTGGCGGAGGAATCGGCTGGAATAGTTTTCGAAAGGCCGTTTTTCTCCGGAACGGCCTTTGTCATTTGAAACTGCGTATCTCAGCTCATCTTCAAGGCTTCCACCTTCCGAGAAGGCGCCCCGGTGACAGCCCAAAGCGATTGAGAGACACTTCGTGCGGGGCGCCTTCCGCGCTACGCGGGATGTATCGCTAAGGGGTGCGCAATCGAAATGATATTCTTCTGCTTAGTGTTGTATACAGTGTCTCATACGAGGAGGACGTGATGGCGACGCAGCTCGAAGCTGCAAGAGCAGGCATAATCACCGGCGAAATGAGAAAGGCCGTCGAAAACGAGCCGATCTCCGCAGAGCAACTGCGGGAACTGATTGCCGAAGGACTCGCTGTTCTGCCCAGGAATATAAATCATTCATTTCCCAATCTCATGGCCATCGGTAAGAGCCTCAAGACTAAAGTCAACGCCAACCTTGGGACAAGCGGCGAGCTCTGCTCCATGGATTTTGAGAAGGAAAAGCTGGCGGCGGCCCTGCGGGCCGGGACCGATTCCATAATGGACCTTTCCACCGGCAAAGATCTGTCGGCCTTCAGGAGTTTTTTCCTGGAGAACTCGCCGGTCGTTGTGGGAGCGGTCCCGATTTATGGGGTGGCTACAGAGATGGTTTACAGGCATCAGCCGCTGGATACGATGGACGCCGATGAGCTTCTGAGAAGTATCGAGCGGCAGTGCGCGGAAGGCCTCGACTACATCACGGTGCATTGCGGGGTGACCCTTGATTCTGTAAAAAAACTCGAGACTTACGAGCGAATCATGCCTTGCGTGAGCCGGGGCGGCTCCATTCACATGGCCTGGATGCGCAAAAACAGGAAACAAAACCCGCTCTACGAGTACTATGACGACCTCCTGAGCATTGCATACAAATATGACGTTACTCTGAGCCTCGGGGATGGCTTTCGACCCGGCGCAATCCTGGACGCTACCGACGGGCCTCAGTTGGAAGAGCTGATGACCCTTGGCGAGCTGGCAAGAAGGGCGCGCAAAAGAAACGTGCAGGTGATGATCGAAGGGCCGGGGCACGTGCCTCTGAACCAGATTACCGCCAACGTCATGCTCCAGAAGAGATTGTGCGACGGTGCTCCCTTTTATATCCTCGGGCCGCTTCCCACCGACATTGCGGCTGGCTACGACCACATTACCTCCGCCATAGGAGGCGCGATTGCCGGGGCCGCCGGAGCAGATTATCTCTGCTATGTAACCCCTGCCGAACATCTGGGACTTCCCAACGCCGATGACGTGTACCAGGGAGTTATGGCCGGGCGGATCGCCGCCCATATCGCGGATATCTCTAAAGGACTTCCGGGGGCCATCGAGGCCGACAGGCGTATGTCGATAGCCCGGCGGGACCTGGATTGGGACGCAATGGTCCGTGAAGCCATCGACCCGGAACTCGTAAGAAAGCGCCTCCAGGTCACCGAGGACCGCGAGGGCTGCACTATGTGCGGAAAGCTTTGCGCGGTGAAGATCAGCCGGGCGGGTTGAGACGCAGGGAAAAACAGGAAGCGGGAAGCGGGAAGCGGGAAGCGGGAAGCGGGAAGCGGGAAGCGGGAAGCGGGAAGAAATAATTCCTTTTGGTTCTATCGCTACGCGACGAACAGTGAACAGAAAAAGCAAAAAAATAACTCCTTTTGGTTCTATCGCTACGCGACGAACAGTGAACAGAAAAAGCAAAAAAATAACTCCTTTTGGTTCTATCGCTACGCGACGAGCAGTGAGCAGTGAAATTTCTCAATCCCTCAATCCCTAAATTCCTCAATTCCTCAACTCGCTCTAATCCCATTATCCAACTGGACGTCCAGACCGCTTATTGCGTTCTCGCCGCGAGCGCCTTTATGAGGCGGTTGAAAATCCCGGGCATGGAACAGCACCGCCGGTTTAACCGGCTGCTCGGAGCAGAGGTTCGAACTGAGAGTGATTTGCGCTCGTGGATGCATGAATCCTTTCCAGCTCTGAGTGCAAGCCTTTGGGAAAACTGCCGGAAACAGGCCGATGAGTTTCTTGAAACGGGAGTCAAAGTGTTCAGGTGGGAGAATGCCCCTTTCGTAGAAGAGGGCAGGGGGGATTTTTCGTCCCCGCGTCTCCCCCTCTCCCCATCATCGTGTCCGTTTTTGCCCTGTCCAGCCGTCCTTTTTGGCAAAGGCGGCCTGAACTTCGATCTGCCTTTGCTTGCCGTATTCAATTCCCGAAAACCGAGGCTCATTTCTCCTGATTCAAACTGGCTCAAAGCGCTGCGCTCTTTTTTCCGCAGTTTAGACCCCAGGAAAATCGCCCTTGCAGGCAGCACGGGAACGCTCACTTACGATCTGGCCGGCGCACATGCCATGCGCTCCGGATTGCCTCAACTCCTGGTCGCGCCTTTTCCCGTCCTGAATGCAGATCGGGAACTGGTGAAACTATATGGGGAAAGCGCGAGCGGCATTCCGGTACTCTCGTGTATGCTCGATAGCGTCACATGTTCCAGGAAGCAAGCTCCCATCTGCCGCGACCGGATTCTTGGCGCACTGGCAAATTTTCATCTCGTGCTGGAAATCCGGTCTCGCGGAAACCTCCTGGCGGCCCTGGAGGAAATCCAGGCAAAATCACCCCGGCCCCAGTTCGTTTTCGAACCCGAGCTGACCAACCCATCAAACGCAGGAAATCGTGCCCTTCTAACAAAATTCCCAGAGCACGCACACGGATTCAAGCTCCCCCTGACCCAGGATTCGCCCGCCGCAAACCCTGTTCAAACTCACTGCCCGGCAAATAGAAATTCACCCCGCTTTTCTAATGGCAGACCGAGGGTATTTTACCACTCTTCTCAGCACGACGATATCGCCTGGAGCGATTACCTCTTCCACTATACCAGGGCATGTGCCGGTCCCTGGCCGGGCGAGACTTACCACCAATATCTGCTCAATCTGCTTGACGGACATCCCCTCGCAGGCCACTCGGCCCTGGAAACCCTCGTTAGGATTATTCAGGAAGGACGGATTCGGGCAAGCTCCCGGATGGTTCGCGGTCAGGAGGCGGTAATTTCCTGGAGTTCTCATCCCCCGCAGGAACTGTTTGTAATGCGAAAGTGGAACCGGGCGCTCGTCAGGTGGACGGTCGAACCTTACGGGGTTGCGGTCAGGCGGGACATTTTGCGCACGTTGGGAGCAAAGCCGGCCATATATGGCAGTGAGCAGGTCTATTCCCGGCTCGTCGAATCCGAAAGGTATCGTTTTCAGTTGAGCCGTTCCGCCTCCTGGAGACACGAGCGCGAGTGGCGTGTCCGAGGTGACCTTGCCCTCGATAAAATATCTGTCAGGAGTCAGCAGGTCGTGAGTCACGAGTTACGGGTTACGGATTCTTTTACTCCCAACCTTCGGTCCGGCGCTGGGCAATTCGATAGTGCCGTTGCGCCAGGCTGTACGCGCCACTCGCAACCCGTTGACCCGCAACCCGTGTTTCCAGGATTTGTATTCGTGCAGACAAAGGAAGAAAAGGCAAGGATTTGCAGCTATGTAAATCCAGGGCTGTCTATTGTGGCCCTTGACGCCTCACGGTGAATCCGTCCTGGCGGAGTCCCAAAAATAAATCATTAACTTAGACTTAACTTCAATCATACGCATTCCGGAGATTCTTTCATCTCCCCACGGTAGCGCCGCCTTCCACGGCGGCGTTTCCGGTATCAGCCAGGGGCAGGGGGGTTTTAAGGTATTGAGCACAATTCACAACCTTGCATGGAGAAGTACTCGCGCCAGGATCTCGATGCTACTGGACATGTAATTGCACAAAAACAGACAATCGAACGCCTCGTTTCCGCCTCCATGGTCAGAAATACGGTATTGACGAATTTCTGAATTTCCACTATGCTTAGCCATTGGAAAAAGGAGATAATAGCATTGAGGCAAACTCTTATTGTATCCCATCGAGGGCAGTTGACCCTGCCTGCGAACTTGCGCAAGCGGTTCGGCATCAAGAACGGCGGCGCAATTATCCTGGAAGAACGGGGCAACGAACTGGTTCTTAAGCCCGCCATGGTGCTTGAGGTCGAGATGTATACGGACGAGCAGGTGTTGGCGTGGGATGAAGCTGACCGCCTTGATGACGCCGAACGCCAAACTGTTCTGCGACACCTTGCGGCGCGGCAGTAATGCGGGTCTTCCTCGACGCCAATGTGATTTTCACCGCCGCCCACAATCCCGGTGGGAAGGCGGCCTTCGTCATCGAACTCGGCGCTGCCGGGCATTTTTTGCTATTCACCAGCGATGCGGCCCTAATGGAAGCCGAGCGTAATGTCACCGCCAAGCATCCCGATTCCCTGCCTCTTCTTGCTGCCATGATGCGCGGAATCACTTTATTCACGGCGGACCTTTCCGCCCCTTTTCCCGATGGGCTTCCAACTAAAGACGCCATTATTTTCCAGGCGGCGGTGAGTTGCCGCGCCACTCATTTCCTCACCGGAGATCTGCGTCACTTCGGACCTTTTATGAACCGTCCGGATGCAACTTTTTCCATCATCGTTCAGACCGTTGCGGAGTTTCTGACCGCGATACCGCAGAGGCCCTGAATTCATTTCGAAGTCATGAAAAAGAATGGGGTCAAACCTACACCTTTCACCTTGAAAAAGAATGGGGTCAAACCTACACCTTTCACCTTGACCTGCTCGCCCCCCCTTGGAGGATACTCTATAACGGAGTCCTCCCACATGGCCTCCATCATAGAGGAGGTTTCCGGCATGAAACTGAAATTCGTATTCAGGTTTTTTCCATAACTTTCACCATTTATTCACCTGTATTGATTTTCAACCAATTAGCTGATCGTAAGTACCCAATCACCTGTAATTACCAATAGATAACCTTACATGCGAATTTAAGGTAGCGCTTACGTGTTAGTCTACTGAGTTTTGTTTACAGCACGGTCCCGGCTATTGCTACGCTGGGTGCATTCGCCATTAAGACCTTCGGAGAGGTTCCCGGTATGAAATCCACACCAAGTCCACACTCCTCGTGTCACTTAATGCGCGTTCATGGTACATTGTGATCTCTCTAAAATCGGGAGCCCGTTCTTGCCACTGTTCGATGCGTACATCTTCATTGACTGGAGCGCGGCCAATCGGGCTACGCCTCACAATCCGTCTGCTGATGCAGTGTGGATGGGCCAGCTTGTTCGCCATCATTGTCAGGAAGAGACGTACCATCGAACGAGAAATGACTGTATCTCCCGTCTTTTGTCTCTCCTTTTGAATCATGTGGCGATGGGACGCAGGGTTCTTGTGGGGTTTGACTTCCCTTATGGTTATCCGGCGGGATTTTGCCATTCACTGGGCTTTCCATCAGGTCCTAACGAATGGTTGGAAATCTGGACTGAGCTGGCGAATAGAGTCGTGGACTGTGCCGATAATACAAATAATCGGTTTGCTGTCGCCTCTACATTGAATGGCATCGCCGGAAATGGTCGTCGGGGTCCGTTCTGGGGATGTCCGGTGAAAACTACATTTTCAAGCCTCCAAAGTTGCTCACCTGGATTTCCTTTTTCTGCTTCGAACGGGGTATCTTTGGGACGGCTTCGCTTGGCAGAACAGAGGTTACGAGGTACACAGGAAACCTGGAAACTGTACGGAGCGGGCAGCGTTGGGAGTCAAGCGTTGATAGGGATTCCCCATGTGTATACTGTCAGGCATCATGCGCACTTAAGCCGGTGCAGTCGGGTGTGGCCTTTTGAGACCGGGTTTACGGCGAGCCCTGCTCCAACACGAGGCGCATTTGTGCTACACGCTGAGATTTGGCCGGGAGTTGTTTCTGGACAGACAAAGCAACTGCTCACCGCCGATCCATCGCTCATTCGGGACCAAGCCCAAGTTCGAGCACTATGTCAATGGGCAGAATCGCTCGATGATGCTGGCCAACTGGGCCAGTTTTTTGATCGACCTCATGGGTTAACTGCCCAACAATTTCAAAGGTGCTTTCAACAGGAAGGTTGGGTTCTTGGTGCTTAATGTTGCGCTGTCAATGTCCGCGTCACGTCCAACTCCTCCCAATCCACCGCGCAATGCAAACCAAAATCTGGCACCGCTCAGCCATTGTCTGGAACTAATTCATATCGAAATACGGCTTTTCAGGATACCCGGTTTAAGGCGCTCAAAGGTGACGAGTCCCATTCCAAAGTCAATGCTGGTGTAGACTTCAGTAGGGAGACACGCCGAAGGATTGGCTCCCTACTGATGGACATCTAGACAGTAAAGTGGTAGGTTTTTGCCGTGATTCATAACGGTTAGAGACAAGAACGAAATTATGAGACCATAATCACTGGTTCTGACCGTCTTCAATGCCCTAACCTGACTCAGTTGAACAAGGTGCAACCCGGTTTTACCATTCAAGTTCCAGAGTGCTTGATTTTCCTTCACAATGCTTCCGATTTTTGAGAGCATGCAACCTAAATCTAGGAATCCCCAAATATGATCACCACCGACCGTGGGAGGTGCAACCATTATGGACGTTTTCAGAATCCGTGATCAGTTGGTCGGCGATTACTCCGATTATATCAGGAGCTTCATTAACATTCAGGACCCGATCATCTCGAAGCGAGTAGAGGAGGAGCTTGATGGCGGGCTCCTCTATCCCCGCCCGCTGATTCAGTTGAACCCCTTCTTTGAGCCTGGTGAGAACATTGAACAACTGGTGCAAGACGGTCTGCTTCACAAAGAGTGCTTGAGGATATTCCGCAAGGGGAAAGATAAGGGCGTTGGTGAGCCGATCAATCTCTATACGCATCAATCGGAAGCTATCCGAATTGCCAACGGTGGAAATAACTACATCCTTACCACGGGCACTGGGTCTGGCAAGAGCCTTTCTTACATCATCCCCATAGTGAATCACGTTATTCAGAACGGCAGCGGGAAGGGAATTCAAGCCATCATCGTCTATCCTATGAATGCCCTGGCGAACAGTCAGTTTGGAGAGCTTGAGAAGTTTCTTTGCCACGGCTATCCCAAGGGGCAAGAACCAGTAAAATTCAGGAGATACACAGGTCAGGAAAGAATGGAGGAAAGGAACGAAATCGTAACCAACCCTCCAGACATCCTTCTCACCAACTACGTAATGATGGAGTTGATCCTCACTCGTCCCCACGAAAAAGGTCTGATCCAGGCTGCCAAGGGACTCAAATTCTTGGTTCTCGATGAATTGCATACCTATAGGGGTAGACAAGGTGCTGACGTTGCCCTGCTAGTCCGCCGTATCCGTGACCGACTTGAGGCCAAGGACTTACAACATGTCGGCACTTCCGCTACTCTGGCTGGCTCTGGACCCTTTGAAGGTCAGCGGACGGAAGTGGCCCGTGTCGCAACCAAGATTTTTGGGGCCGAAGTAAAGCCTAAGCACGTAATTGGTGAAACACTCAGACGGATTACTCCCGACGTCGATCTGAATGATCCTGTTTTTCGAGAAAAATTATCTCAAAGAATTGCGGACCCTTCCAAGAAACCGCCTAAGACGTATCAGGATTTCATCCATGATCCCCTCTCAATCTGGACTGAATCCACCTTTGGGGTAACTACTGAGCCAAGCGGAAAGCGTCTTGTTCGGTGTCAACCACAAAGCATTCACGGAGAGCAAGGAGCAGCGGTAAAACTCGGCAAGCTGACTGGAGTTGATGTTGATCGTTGTGCCGAAGCAATTCAGGAAGGACTTCTTGCGGGATACAACTGTGAACCTGATCCTGAAACTGGCTTCACTGTTTTTGCATTCCGCCTCCATCAATTCATCAGCCGTGGCGATACAGTTTACGCAACCGTAGAATCCGAAGAGGACCGATATATCACGGTTCAAGGTCAGCAGTTTGTTCCAGGGGAAAGAGACAGAGTTCTTTTCCCACTCGTTTTTTGCAGGGAATGCGGCCAGGAATACTATTGTGTGAGAAAGACCCTGGATGAAGGATCGAAGGCAACCAAATTTGCGCCACGAGATATGATGGATCGGGACGCTAAAGGTTCTGACCAAATCGGATATCTTCACTTCAGTTCGACCAACCCTTGGACCAGCGATCCAGAAGCAGTCCTCACAAGAGTACCTGAAGACTGGCTTGAAGACGCAAAGGGAAAATTTCGAGTAAAGAAAAGTCGAAGAGATGACCTCCCTATACCACACTGGATCGGCCCGAATGGCATGGAGGCAAAGGATGGAAAAGAATTTTACTTCATCTCGTTTCCATTCCATTTCTGTCTAAATTGCGGAGTCTCATACGGTTTCAAAGGAAGCGATTTTGCCAGGCTCACCACACTGGGTGCAGGTGGTAGAAGTTCCTCCACAACCATTCTGGCTCTTTCCATAATTAGAAATCTTGAAAAAGAACCCAAACTTGAAAAGGAAGCCAAAAAGCTCCTCAGCTTCACAGACAATCGGCAGGATGCGTCCCTTCAGGCAGGACACTTTAACGATTTTGTGGAGGTGGGGCTACTGAGGTCCGCCCTGTTTAGAGCGTGTCAGGGTGCGGGAACTGGGCTTCAACACGATGAACTGGTCCAAAAGGTCTTTGATGCCCTCAATCTTCCGATAGAACTATTTGCAAGCGATCCAACCGTTCGATACCACGCAAAGGAAGAAACGAATAAAGCCCTCAGAAACGTTCTTGGTTACCGCCTCTATCGCGACTTGAAAAGAGGCTGGCGTGTCAACCTCCCCAACCTTGAGCAGTGCGGGTTGCTCGAAATAGAATATCTATCATTAAAAGAGCTTTGCGAATACGATCCCGACTGGGCTGACTGTCATCCAGCACTGGCTGCTGCAAAACCAGAAACCCGCAAGAAAATCGCCAAAGTCCTCCTTGATTTTATGAGGCGGGGATTGGCGATAAAGGTTGATTATCTCGACCAGAGAAAGCAGGAGCAGATTCAGCAGCAAAGCAGCCAGAGATTGGTTGAACCTTGGGCAATCGATGAGGGTGAAACTTTAGAATATGCTGCCGTGCTCTACCCAAGAGCTAAGCGGAAACAATTTGATTACGGCGGGGATATCTTCCTCTCACCGCGTGGAAAATTTGGGAAATATCTTGTTCGGTCAAATACTTTCGAGGACTACGATAAACTATTCACCCTTGAGGATAGGGAAAGAATCATTGGCGAACTGCTAAAGACCCTCCAAAAAGCAGGGCTTGTCGGCGTTTCCATTGAACCGAAAGAAAAAGGGGATGTAGCTGGTTACCAAGTTCCAGCAGACGCAATTTTGTGGAAGGCTGGTGATGGAACGAAAGCATTCCACGATCCTCTAAATACCCCCACTGCTTCTGCAACTGGTGGCCGAACAAATCCCTTCTTCGTTGCGTTCTATACCTTGGGAGCGCAGGAACTCGTGGGGCTTCGGGGATTGGAGCATACCGCTCAAGTCTCATATGAAGACAGGGTAAAGCGGGAAGGAATGTTTAGAAAGGCTCAGCTTCCCCTTCTTTTCTGTTCCCCCACGATGGAGTTGGGGGTTGATATTTCTGATCTGAATGCTGTCAATCTGCGGAATATACCACCCACTCCAGCAAACTATGCTCAACGGAGTGGACGCGCAGGGCGTGGTGGTCAACCTGCTTTGGTCTTCTCATACTGCACCAGGGGGAGTTCGCATGATCAATACTTCTTCAAACGTCCTGAACAGATGGTTGCGGGAGCCGTTTCACCCCCAAGACTTGACCTCGCAAATGAAGACCTTGTCTCAGCACACGTTTACGCTATCTGGCTGGCTGAAACGAGTCTCGATCTAGGGAAATCCTTAAAGAACATTCTCGATCTTTCGGGGGATAATCCTGCCCTTCAACTTCTGGATTCGGTTCATGACAGCACGAGGGATTTGGTGGCAAGGCATAACGCTTTGCATCGATCCGAAAATGTTCTCGCCAGCCTTATCGATGATCTAAATGACTCCGATTGGTTCAGAACAGGCTGGCTCGAAGATGCTCTGAACAAAGTTGAGTTGAATTTTGATAAGGCGTGTGACAGGTGGAGAAGTCTTTATCGAGCGGCCCACACCCAAGCAAAAATTCAGAGCAGAGTCATAAGGGATGCCTCCAGAAGCTACGACGATAAAAACAAAGCTGAACGGCTCCGAAGAGAAGCGGAAGCTCAGCTAAAACTCCTCGCTGATGAGGCTGATAATGTTCTCCAGTCAGACTTCTACAGCTATCGCTACTTTGCAAGTGAAGGGTTTTTACCTGGATATAATTTCCCACGGCTCCCCCTCTCAGCCTTTATCCCTGGGCGCAAAGGCAAGAAGGGTCGCTCAGAGTTTCTCACCCGACCACGGTTTCTTGCCATTTCCGAATTCGGTCCACAATCGGTTGTTTATCATGAGGGATCACGGTATCAGGTAAACAAGGTCATCCTGCCGCCATCCGAAGGGGATGATCTTTCCCTTTCAAAGGCAAAGCTCTGCCCTGGTTGTGGCTACCTGCATCAGATTTCAAACGGGGATGGTCCTGATCTATGTGAGCATTGTGAACACATGCTTGGACAATCCATTACCCAACTCTTCAGGCTCGAAAACGTAACCACTGTTCGCCGTGAAAAAATTAATGCTGATGAGGAAGAACGCTTCCGACTCGGCTATGAGCTTAAAACTGGATTTCGATTTCCAGAACGGGACGGAAAACCTTCCTATCGCACCGCCTTAATTCAAAACGATGGGGAGAGCTTGGGCCATCTATCATACGGAAATGCAGCTACTCTTTGGCGGGTCAATTTGGGGTGGACCAGGCGCAAGAAAGGTGAAAGTGGTTTTCTTTTGGATACTGAGCGCGGCTATTGGGGCCAGCGCAGTGATAATGGACAGAATCAGCCCACAGATGAGATGTCACCGAAAATTCAACGTGTCATTCCCTTTGTGGAAGATCGAAGGAATTGCCTAATCTTTGATCCACTGGAATACCTTGGCGAAGAAATTATGGCATCCCTTCAGGCCGCTTTGAAAAATGCCATCCAGGTCCATTATCAACTCGAAGAAAATGAGCTTGCTGCTGAGCCTCTGCCTTCATCCATCGCCCGTAAAATGATTCTTTTCTATGAGTCTGCGGAAGGTGGGGCGGGAGTATTGAGAAGAATAATTGATGATCCAAACGCCATCTCTGAAATTGCGAAACTGGCCCTTCAAATCTGCCACTTCGATCCCATCACTGGAACAGATCAAAAACGAGGGCCGAAAGCACGGGAGGACTGCGAAGCCGCCTGTTATGACTGCCTGATGAACTACGGCAATCAAAGGGACCATGACATTTTAGACAGGAAATGCATCTCCGATTTTGTGATGAAACTTACCCGCTCGACAGTCTCAAGTTCCCCAAAGGAAAAGACTCGGTTGGAGCACTTGGAAGACCTTAGACGGCTTGCCGAATCGGACCTTGAGAAGAAGTGGCTTGCATTCATCGATGAACAGAATCTCCACCTTCCTTCCCATGCCCAATTCTTTGTGGAGGCTTGTGGAACTCGGCTCGATTTCTTTTACCAAGGCCACCAAGCAGCCATCTACATAGATGGCCCTCATCACGACTATCCTGAGCGACAAAATCGGGATGCGACACAAACTGAGTCTATGGAAGATTTGGGATATGTCGTGATCCGATTCCATCACCAAGCGGAGTGGAACGAAAAAGTCGCTCAGTACCCTGATATTTTCGGGAGGAATAAATGAGTTTTGCTGTTGGATCACTGGTGAAAGCGAGAGGAAGGGAATGGGTTGTCCTTCCTGAATCGCAGGAAGACTTTCTCGTCCTCCGTCCATTAGGCGGGACTGAAGACGAAATAGCGGGAATCCATACGGGTCTTGAAACCATTGAACAGGCACAATTTAGTCTTCCCGATCCCAAGGACCACGGCGATCACTTCTCCTGCCGATTGCTTCGAGATGCTGTTAGATTGGGATTTCGGTCAAGTGCTGGACCATTCCGATCATTTGCCAAAATTGCGGTTGAACCTAGACCCTACCAGCTTGTTCCCCTACTTATGGCATTAAAGCTCGATCCAGTTCGGGTTCTGATCGCGGACGATGTCGGGATCGGAAAGACAATTGAAGCGGGACTTATCGCCAAAGAGCTTCTGGAAAGGGGTGAGATACAGCGGATGGCCGTGCTATGCCCTCCTCCCCTGGCTGAGCAATGGCAATCGGAACTATATGATAAGTTCCATATTGAAGCTGAACTGGTCCTTCCAAGTACCGTGAGCCGACTTGAGCGGAACTGTCGGGTAGGGGAATCCCTCTTCGATCTCTACCCTATGGTCATCGTTTCAATGGATTTTATAAAATCGGACAGAAGGCGCGAGGAATTTTTCCGAACCTGCCCTGAACTGGTCATCGTGGATGAAGCTCATACTTGTGCCTATGCAGGTGAAGGAAAGGGTGCTCGTCATCAGCGCCACAGGCTAATTTCTGGACTTGCCGCACAAGCGAATCGCCACGTGGTCTTGGTTACAGCTACACCACACAGCGGGAAAGAAGAAGCATTCCGATCTCTTTTGGGGCTTCTAAAACCTGAGTTTTCATCCCTTCCAGAGGACTTGGGCGGAAAACAAAATGAACTACACCGTCGCCGCCTGGCCGAGCATTTCGTTCAGCGCAAAAGAGGGGATATCAAAGATTACTTAGGCTCAAAAACCTTCTTCCCAGTGCGTGAGGAATCTGAAGACAATTATCGACTCTCGCCTGAATACAAAGCCCTGTTTGGTCGTGCGATAAATTATGCTCGTGAGACAGTTCAAGAGGCGGGTACTGGACTTTTTCAGCAACGGGTAAAGTGGTGGTCGGCCTTAGCACTACTTCGAGCTATGGCATCAAGTCCTGCTGCTGCGGCTGCAACTCTTAGGAACAGGGCAGTTGTGGCCGATGCAGAAACCGTCGAAGAAGCAGATGAGCTTGGAAGGAAAGCGGTACTCGACCTGATTATTGATGAAGCAAGTGAAGGGCTGGACGTTGCACCAGGCTGTGATACCGCAATAGATGAACAGAATGCAAATCGGCAGCGTCTTCTTAGAATGGCAAGGGATGCAGAAGCACTGCAAAATGGGAAGGACACAAAGCTCAAAAAAGCGGCAGAAATCGTGAGCGACTTCATTAAGGATGGGTTCCAGCCCATTGTTTTTTGCAGGTTCATCCAGACCGCCGAATACGTTGCCCAAGCTCTTCGAAGCACCCTGCCCAAAACTGTTGAAGTCATGGCTGTAACGGGCTTGCTCCCACCGAAAGAACGGGAAGAGAGGGTGCGTGAGCTTTCCAAATCTTCCCAAAGGGTTCTGGTTTGCACGGACTGCCTCAGTGAAGGAGTAAATCTCCAAGAGCATTTCAATGCGATCCTCCACTACGATCTTTCTTGGAACCCAACCCGCCATGAGCAGCGAGAAGGCCGAGTGGATCGTTTCGGTCAGCCTCATCCAAAGGTGAAAATGGTCACCTACTATGGGTTGGATAATCAGATCGATGGAATCGTTCTCGATGTTCTCGTTCGAAAGTACAAGGTAATCAGAAGTGCTCTTGGAATATCGGTTCCAGTTCCAGCCGATACTGATCAAGTGATCGAAGCTATCTTTGAGGGACTGCTGCTCAAGGGGAAACCAGCCGATCAAAGTCAGTTGATGATTCCAGGCTTTGAAGCTTTTGTTAAACCGAAGAAGGAAAATCTCTACAAGGCTTGGGATGCAACGGTTGAGCGTGAAAAACGGTCTAGAACCATGTTTGCTCAGCATTCCATCAAAGTTGAGGAAGTACACGAAGAACTCGAAGCCGTCCAGAATGCAATCGGCTCTGGTGTTGATGTGGAGCGGTTTTGCAGGGAAGCGATTTCTGCACACGGTGGATTCATTGAAGGGAATGGCACTCTCTCGGTCAATTTGGGAGATAAAGTAGTATCCAGATCGCTCATTGAAGCTCTTGGGCTTGGGAATCAGCAGAAATTCAAAGCCAGGTTCTCCCTGCCCATACAGGAAGGAGAGCTATATCTCACCCGAACTCATCCTGTGGTGGAAGGGCTATCTACTTTCGTGATGGAAGGTGCCTTCGATCCCCTTTTAAAGAGTCTTGCCAAAAGATGCGGAGTGATAAAGACCAGTTTGGTCGATAAGCGTACCACCCTACTTCTGATCCGCTTCCGCTTCCATATTATTACCGAACAAGAAAACGAGGAAAAAGCTCTCCTTGCTGAGGATTGCTGTGTTTTTGGATTTAAAGGATTACCCACTAATGCGGGATGGATTGATTCCGAGTTGGCGGAAAAGCTCCTGACAGCCTTACCCGAAGCGAATGTTTCTTCCGACCAGGCAACACATTTCCTAAATCGAGCGATTGAAGAGTTTGAGGCCATAAAGCCTTACCTGGAACAAGGTGCAAGAACGAGAGCCGACGAGCTTCTCAGTGCACATACTCGCGTCAGAAAGGCTTCATCTCATAAGGGCATAAAGCACAAGGTCGAGCCTCACCTGCCCCCCGATGTGCTTGGTCTTTACATATACCTGCCCAAGATCAGTTGAGGAGAGACGATGCAAATCCGCCACAGGGAGACATTCACAACGATCCGCACAGAAGGTTCGATCCTTCCAGTAGACCTCCTTCAACGAATATCCGAAGGAGGAATCGATGGGCTTGAACCATCGGATTACCATCTGAGCGGAAGACGTAATGAAGCCATAAACCGTTCGTGGAATCATCTGTTAGCAATATGGGGTGCATTTAAAACCGCGATTTCTCAGCTTCCCGAAAAAGACCTTGGGACAGGGGTGACTCGTGAACGTTGGCTGCTCCCCCTTTTCCAAGAGCTTGGGTATGGTCGCCTCCTTGTCACCAAAGCTGTCGAAATTGATGGCAAGAGTTACCCCATTTCCCATTCTTGGAACCTTGCACCGATTCATCTTGTGGGATTTCGGTTGAGTATCGACAAGAAGGTTCCTGGTGCCGTGGGAGCCGCTCGAATGAGTCCTCATGGCTTGATGCAGGAATATCTCAATAGATCGGACGGACACCTTTGGGGATTTGTTTCAAATGGGCTTCGAATGCGGATTCTGAGGGATACCGTCAGTCTAACCAAGCAGTCCTATATCGAGTTCGATCTCGAAGGTATGATGGATGGTCAAGTCTATTCCGATTTCGTCATTTTTTGGCTGCTCTCTCATGAATCTCGATTGGAAGCCGATAAACCCGAAGATTGCTGGCTGGAAAAATGGTCCAAATCGGCACAGGCTGAAGGAACCAAAGCATTAGACCAGCTTCGTTTTGGCGTTGAAAAGGCAATTGAGGCGCTTGGTCGCGGGTTTCTCTCTCATCCTGCCAACTCAGAGTTAAAGAATCGACTCAAAACTGGTGAACTGGACAAGCAGGAATATTACAGACAGATTCTCCGCCTTGTTTACCGTTTAATTCTTCTGTTTGTGGCTGAGGAGCGTGGAGTCCTGCTGAACCCCAAAGCTGATCCTGCGGTTGTGGAGCGTTACTCCCGTTTTTATTCCTTGGCCCGAATCAGGAAGTTCGCTGAAAAGAAAGCAGGAACCCGCCATGCAGACCTTTACCAAGGGCTGCGGCTGGTGATGGATAAACTTGGAAGTGACAATGAATGCGTCGAACTTGGATTATCACCGCTTGGCAGCTTTCTCTTTTCAAGTGCTTCGATCAAAGAGATCGGTGGTTGCAGCATCTCAAACCGTGATCTGCTGGATGCAATCAGATCACTATCCTTCATCACCTACGATCATTCCCGCCGACCCGTTGACTACAAGCATATCGGCTCCGAAGAATTGGGGAGCGTCTACGAGTCGCTTCTTGAGTTGCATCCCGAACTGAACATCGAAGCAGGGGAATTCTCTCTTTCATCTGCAAGTGGAAATGAGCGGAAGACCACTGGAAGCTACTATACTCCATCGAGTCTCGTGTATTGCCTTCTGGATTCAGCCCTTGACCCAGTGCTCGATGAAGCAGCCAAAAAAGAAAACCCTGAAGATGCGATACTGAACCTCAAGGTCTGCGACCCTGCGTCGGGCAGTGGTCATTTTTTGGTGGCAGCGGCACATCGTATTGCAAAACGCCTTGCTGCTGTAAGAACTGGTGATGATGAACCCTCACCTGCCTCAGTCCGAAAAGCTCTCAGGGATGTTGTCGGACGCTGTATCTACGGTGTCGATCTCAATCCTATGGCTGTCGAGCTTTGCAAGGTGAGTCTGTGGATGGAAGCAATGGAGCCAGGCAAGCCCCTTTCATTCTTGGACCACCACATAAAGTTCGGAAATAGTCTTTTAGGAACTACCCCGAAATTGATTTCAGACGGCATTCCAGATGAAGCATTCACGCCCATTGAGGGAGATGACAAAGGGTGGGCGAGTGCTTTGAAGAAACGGAACAAGCAAGAGCGGCCACCCAAGAAAGGTTTTGGGCAATCAACATTCTACTCATTGTACTGGAAGGGTATTGGTCAGGTTAAATTAGGCAACAACCTTATTGAACTCAATGCAATGAACGATGATTCCATAGCCGCACTTCAGCGGAAAGAAGATAAGTATCAAAATCTTAGAAGCTCCTCAGAGTATCAACGAAGCAAGTTGATCGCTGATGCATGGTGCGCGGCTTTTGTATGGAAAAAGGAAAAAGATGCTCCACCCCCGATCACTCACGATATCTTTCGTCGCCTATCGTCCAAGCCCGAAGCTATACCTAAAGCTACTTTAGATGAAATCCACCGTCTGTCAGAACAGTATTCTTTTCTTCATTGGCATACCGCTTTTCCAGATGTATTCCAGATTCCATCGCTTGATGAGAAGATGGGCAATCCTGAAGCAGGATGGACTGGTGGATTTGATGTTGTTTTAGGGAACCCGCCCTGGGAACGAATCAAACTACAGGAAAAAGAATGGTTTGCTGGACGAAGACCAGATATTGCCAATGCTCCGAATGCGTCCAAGCGGGGAAAAATGATAGAAGCTCTCAAGGATGAGGACCCGAACTTATATATTGCTTTTGTGGAGGATCGCAGAGAAGCTGAGGGAGAGAGCCACATAGTTCGGAATTCAGGACGATATCCGCTGTGCGGACGTGGAGACATTAATACCTATGCAGTTTTCGCAGAAACTAAAAGGCTTCTCATCTCATCTAGTGGGAAAGTTGGTTGCATCGTACCTTCAGGCATAGCCACTGATGACACTACAAAATTCTTCTTTCAAGATTTGGTCAACAAAGCCTCACTAATAAGTCTCTACGATTTTGAAAATCGGAATGGCATTTTTCTTGGTGTACACCGAAGTTATAAATTCTGCCTCCTTACGATTACAGGTTCAGCAAGACCAGCAAAATCTGGAACCGATTTCGTTTTTTTCGCACTTCAAACAGAACACCTCAAAGATACAGAACGTCATTTTAAATTAACTTATGATGAAATTGCGCTTCTTAATCCCAATACCAAAACCTGCCCGATTTTCCGCTCGAAGAGGGATGCTACTCTGACTGAACGCATATATCAACGTATTCCTGTGCTTATCAAGGATGGACCTCCAGAGGTGAATTCGTGGGACGTTAACTTCAGCACGATGTTCCATATGGCTAATGACTCTCATCTTTTCCGTAATAAGGACCAATTGGATTCCGATGGGTGGACCCTTAATGGAAACATAATGCTTAAAGACGGGGAAAAGTACCTTCCGTTATATGAAGCTAAGATGATGCACCAATTTGATCATCGTTGGGCAACTCATGTTGGGGTAGACGTGCAATATTTGTCACTTAGTCAGAAAATTGATTCGAATTATCTTGCTGTGCCACGGTATTGGGTACATGAGAAAGAAGTAAATGGCGCAATTGGTAATCCGGATACTACTTTTCTTCTTGGCTTAGAAATATAGCACGTTCAACAGATGCCAGGACCGCAATATTCAGTGTATTGCCGAAGGTTGCTGTTGGTCATAGCTGTCCACTTGTTTCCATTAGTCAACCCAATGCTCTTAATTCACTACTGTTCGCAGGCAATGCCAATAGCTATATTTTTGATTATATAACTCGTCAAAAACTCGGTGGTATAAACTTCACATACGGTTATCTAAAACAGATTCCTATATTACCAAAATCTCTGTACTCTACCCCATGCCAATGGGCAAAAGATGAGACATATGGGCAATGGTTTTCAAAGAGATTAATTGAGTTAGTGTATACTGCTATGGACTTGAAGGGATTTGCGCGTGAGTGTGGGTATGATCAAGTTCCATTTAATTGGGATGAGACTCGCCGCTTCCACAATCGGTGCGAACTTGATGCGGCATACTTCCATCTATATGGACTGGACTGCGATGAAGTGGGATACGTGATGAAGACGTTTCCCATTATTCAGAGCCAAGAAGAACAACATTATGGCGAATATCGCACCAAGCGGAAAATTTTTGAAATCTATGATGCAATGGCAGAAGCCATCCTTTCAGACCACCCGTACCAGACAAGGCTAGTTCCTCCACCTACTGATCCAAAAGGCATTCAGAAACAACCAACAAACCGATACTGAGCATTACCCCGAAGCCACTTTCTTGAGGAGGGTTACAAATGAGTGAATCAACCGCAATATCGCCTAAAATGCAAGAAGCTCTCGACTCTTTACCAGAAGAACTTCGGGGAGTTTACGAAGAATTGGTAGAGGATTATAGATTTTCCTGCATCAAGAAAACTGGCAAATCTTTCGTGAACTACCTTGTTCTTGCTGAACTCATCAGAGTAGGCTGGAGACATTCTGCGAATCCCATAGTGGATAAATGAGGTCTTGGGGGCAATCAAGTCTGGTAAGACTTGATCCTCCCCTTGCTGATCTGAGCGTAGCGCACCCACCAAAAACTATGTCGATGAAATAGGAGGGACGCAGACATGGCTGATGTCGAAAATGCACGAGTCAACTGTGCGCAACTCAAAATGTTTCCAGCCATACCCCACAATCTCTGCCATAAAATTGGACTCAACTGGCTGGCTGCGTTGCACCTGTACGAAAAAGGATTCCTGAGTTTCAATCCCGCCGCACAGGAAAGCCTTGTTGAGGGTCAAGAAGCTGAGTTGGTATTGCTCGGCTCCTTGGTCGTTGCTGGCTGCGATGATGCCATGCTGAGCTTCCTGTTGCGTGGACTAAGGAAGCCTTATCAGTATCGGCTCGGCATGATTTATTACGACTGGGCATCTCAGGAATGGCAACTTTTTCCTCAGCCAGAAGAAATCGACAGGCACCAGGAATTTCAGGCATGGCTGGATGATCTTGTTGAGAATCGTGAAATCGAAGAATTGAGACTGCTCGAAGAATCAGTAAAAAGAGCAATAGAAGACACCTCTGGAGCCAGAGTAAATGAGAATGGACGGTAAACTCTCGTTCCAAAACCCGCCAAGTACGGCTTGAATAGTAAACGCGAGGAGGAATACTCTATGTACAAAGGAGCTTCCCGCTATATCCAGCACCTCTCAAATCTGCCACCTTGCTGCTATTTTCTGGACCCAACCCATATCTCCAAACCCGGCTTTTCAGAACACCTATTTTAAAGTCAAAGGGCATGGTTTTTGAGAAATTCGTTTCTGGATCGCATATTTGAAAATCCAGAGCGATTAATTTTAACCGCATGTCCTCTCGGTGCTTGAACTGTGAGCGAAGGCACTCACAAGCCTTCATTTTGATTGACGCAAGTACAATTGGTTTCGTCAACTTGATTTGGCCCACTTTGATATTTTCATTTGGCCCATCCCCAAGCCTGTTTTTCAGTACGATCCCTGCTCCAGAATCGACGCCTCTGGTTTTTTAAAGACTTCTTGT
>JBEKQE010000050.1:0-27188 GCA_049520035.1 Syntrophobacteraceae bacterium
CATAGCACAGCACGGCCATGGAATTGGCGGCTAAGACGGCCGGTATCCATCTCCATATCGGAATATCTTCATGAATGAGGGTTCGCCATTTCATGCCTATGGCCCAAAAGGCTGCCAGGAATGAGCATCCGGCAACGGTCATGTACTTGGGGGCGAACCCCATAATTCCGGCTGCACAAGCGATGCCTGCCAGAAAAGGTGCGCAAAGAAGGTACGCCACAATAGCCGAGGCAACCCAGGTGGCCGGTTGGCAGACCTTTAGGAAAAAAAGCTGTCTTTTTAGCCATTTATGCCAGGCTCGAAAGGTCAGGCCGCCAACCGGCGTTAGCAGGCAGGCTGAAGAAACAGGCCGAACCCTGATTCCGGCTTTCGCCAGAAGTGTGTACATCGACACGTCATCCACCACATTTTCATCCCAAAGGGCGCTTATCCTGTTTTCTTCGAAAGTCCTCCTGCTTATGGCCGTCGCACCTCCCCATGGCTGTGTAATGGATTCTATTGCCTGCAGCAGATGAATGGCCATAACCGACACGAGCATCCCCAGGGTCGGCAATCGGCAATCTCCGGGAACGACGCGGTGAAATCCGGTGGTCATAACCGCTTTGCCTGAGACAATGGGGCTTACGAGGTCTGCAAGAAAGCGTTGCGGGGCCCAGTGCGTGCTGTCGCAAAAGACCAGTATTTCAATTGACGAATCCAAATCAGCCAGGCCTGCCAGCAGGTTATGATTTTTCTGGCTGCACCGGGATGCAGCCCCGCTCACTATGTGACGCGCATTTCTTTTTGTTTGAATCACACGGCTTACAATCTGCACGGCAGGGTCATTACTGTTGCAGGTGACAAAAATCGCCTCATAATTGGGATAGGACTGATCGAGGAGCGATTGCAGGCAGGCTTCCATTACAGGAGTATTGCCGGTCAGAGGAATAATTACACCAACCCGGGGGGCGCAATGAGACGGATTGGGCGTGGCGGCCTCAGTGCTTTGAGCCTGCCCGGCAAACCCCCCGCGCACATGGACCTTGCCCAGAAAGTAGATCCCGTAAGGCAGGAGAAGCCCCAGCGCGAGTGAGAGCAAAAAAAAGATTTCCAATCGAATTCCGTCCTATGTTTTTTTCTAAAACTAAATCCACCAAGCGCCGCCGTGGAAGGCAGCGCTACCAACGGCACGAAGGAGAACAAATTTACCGTGGGCAGAGGTGGACCCTGCGCGATTTGTTGAACTCACGCCACCTGTAGCATGCCAGGGTCAGCACGGGAAGCAGGGCCAGGATTTCTGAGGCCTCTCTGAACAGGTAAATTCGCGAAAGAAGATAGAGGATTGCGCCCAGGGCGGCTGTGGAGATAAGGTGGAACAGGGCCGTTTTTGAAATCAACCCGAAGCGCAACTGACAGGTGGAAACAGTGGCTGCGGCAACAACCGCTTTGGTCAAAACTATTGCAACAACGCTCCCCAGCAGGGGATTTGCAGGGATGAACACCGCGCAGCATATAATGTTGAAAACAAGTCCGCCCAGGTAAAAAGACAACAACAAGAGTTCGTGCTTCATGCTGATCATGAGATAGGCGGCAAGGTTGTGCAGGAACCCGATGACAATGGTAGGCACGAGGTATTTCTGCATCCAGACGGCGTCGCCGTAAGCGGGGCCGTATATCAGAGCGATGATCCTGTCGCTTTCTATGAACAGGACGAACATAATCGGCAATGCGGCAGCGAGCAGCCATTCTGTCGAATTGCGAACGAGGCGGGCCAGTTCAACGCGGTCGGTTTCCCAGAGTTTGACGAATAGTGGAAACAGGATGTTTTTCAGCAGCAAGGTTACTGTAAGGGTTGAAATTCCGTCCACCATTTCCCAGGTTACGCTATACTGGGCGACATGGGTTGGACCTCCGAACCGCTGGAGGAAGAAGATGTTTGCCTTGTTGTACACAATGGCCGCAATCGCCATAAGGGTTAAAGCGATGCTTCCCCGCCCTGTTGCCCAGATATGGCTGATTCGGGGCAGGCGAAAATGCAGGCTGGCTCTTTTTGCAGACGTGAACAGCACTCCGGCCAGGTTTGCTGCGGTTTCGACGATCTTGTAAAATGCGACGATCAAAGGGGCCGCCCCGAGGAAAAGCAGGGACAGACCGTAGCCGAACCCCAAGGTTGCGCCCATGGCCTTGATCTTTCCTTCCAGATCCTGATGGTCCTCCACCTGGAAGGCAACGAAAAAGGAACTCGCCAGGGCCTCCATTCCGACCCCAACCCCAAGTACAAAAACCAGCATCTTCAGGCCGTGCGAATAGCCCTGCCAGTGAACGAAAAAAAGCATGCCGAGACATCCACAGGCTAAAAGCATACCCTTCAGCATGCTCACTTGAACCAGAATGTCGCCCTGTTCATTCTCTTTACGCGTCAAAAGAGGCACCAGGTGCTGGTTCAACCCGAATTCGGCCACGAACAGAAGGATCTGCCCCACGCTCAGGGCCAGCATGAATTCGCCGTAGGTGGTCGTGTTGCGCCTGGCGAGCGAAATCACAAAGAGGGCCTGCAACCCTTCTCTGAACCAGTAAGCGCTCAGGAGGTAAGCGAATTTTCTAAGGACTCGATGCGATGATAAATTGCTGTCGCGGTCCCCGCCTTCCTCTGTTGCGCCTTCATCCGGTCCGCGGAGGAATGCCGAGGCAAATATCCTTGAGACATGCTGCTGAAAAAGGTGCAACATCGGCCTTGCGCTTCTCAAAGGGTCCATGGACATTCGGAAAGGTACGATAAGTTTTCTTTTTTTCCAACTTATTTATGAGCGATTTTAGGTCCTGCCTTGCGCAGGCGAAATCCAAGTTGCCTGAAGGCGAACGGTTACGATTATTCAGCTTGCACTATGTAGCCAATACTGATATATGGCGTGCATGGGAATATGCAGCTTGCTACAGTTTTACGCTGCCTGAACCTGTCCTGGATGTCGGGTGCGGAGATGGATATTTTTTTCGGTTGGTTTGACCGGCGGTTCAAGATGTCATCGGTGTAGACATGGTTCCTGGCGTGGCCAATTCGGCAAGGCAGACCGGCATATATCGCGCAGTCCATACCACCCGTGCAAATCGGTTGCCCTTCCCTCCGGAAACTTTCGCCTCCGCTTTCGCTGACCGTTCTCTTGAACACCTGGACGACCTGGCCGGCGTACTCAGCAGCATTCAGCCCAGTCTGCGGCCGGAAGGTTCGCTTCTGCTGAGTGTAGTTTCGGTAGATGAGCTCATACCCATAGTGCTGGAAATGGCCGGCCGTTCTTCCCTTGTGAATCGGAAACGAACAGGGCTGCCCGGCTTGCAATCATCCAGCAATTTGGAGAGACTTTGGGATTGATAAATGATTAGCAAACGGTTTATGCGTTTCATCCTTGTTGGAATCTTAAATACGGCATTTGGTTACTCGCTCTATGCGTTACTGATTTTTCTGGGGTTGCGCTTTGATTTGGCTATTTTGATTTCAACCATTTCGGGAGTATTCTTTAACTTCAAAACGACTGGCACCCTTGTTTTTAATAATAGTCGAAATAACTTGATTTTCAGATATTTTGGAATTTATGCGATTATTTATTTACTTAATGTCATACTTATATGGTTAATGTTGAAATCATCCATTAACTCTTATCTTGCGCAAGCATTTCTTACACCTGTCCTAGTGATATTGTCATATGCCATGCAGAGGGATTTCGTTTTTAAAATGAGGTCGTTGCAATGAGTAGCAGGCGAATAAGTATTATCACTCCCACTTTCAATGAGGAACTAAATGTTCAGGACTGCTATAAAGCGGTAAAAGTGCTGTTTCAGGATAAATTATGCGATTACGAACGCGAGCATATTTTCTGTGACAATGCATCCACGGACGGTACGCCGGAGCTGCTTCGGAAAATAGCCGCCGAAGACAAGCAGGTCAAAGTCATATTGAACGCCCGAAATTATGGGCCGTTCCGGTCGACCTTCAACGGCCTTCGGCATGCTACGGGGGACGGCGCTCTGGTAATGCTTGCCGCAGACCTCCAAGATCCTCCGGAAATGCTTGTCCAATTTGTCCAAAAGTGGGAAGAAGGATTTCATGTCGTGTACGGGATCCGTGCTAACCGCGAAGAGGGCGCCATAATGCGTCTCGTGCGGCGCTTTTATTACAATTTGGTAAACAGGTTTGCCGATATCGAAATACCTCTGTATGCAGGCGAGTTTCAGTTCATTGACAGAAAAGTACTCGATTCACTTATGCAGTTTGACGATCACTACCCCTATATCCGTGGGATGGTCGCAAGTTGTGGTTTCAAAGCCATTGGAATTCCTTATACATGGAAGAGAAGGAAGAAAGGAATGTCCAAGAATCGATTGTACCATCTGATCGATCAGGGATTAAACGGGTTGATATCATTTAGCAACGCTCCAACTCGTATCGGGATGCTTATAGGTCTGTGTATATCTGCTTTAAGCTTTCTGTATACTTTAGTCCAATTAACTATAAATCTTATTCTTGGGCGTCTGGCCGCACCAGGAATTACCACAATTATTGTCGCCGTATTTTTCTTTGGCGGTGTTCAGATGTTTTTTCTGGGCTTTTTGGGTGAGTATATAGGTTCAATTCATGCACAAGTAAGGAAGCGCCCGCTCGTTACTGTATTAGAGATGCTGAACTTCAAGGAGACTAATCAGTGAAAGTTCTACTCCTTGCCGGTGGTTATGGCACGAGGCTGTCGGAAGAGACCGATATTCGGCCTAAACCCATGGTGGAGATTGGCGGCAAGCCGATTCTGTGGCACATCATGAAAATTTACTCCAATTATGGTTTTAATGATTTTGTCATCTTGCTCGGGTACAAGGGATATCTCATTAAGGAGTATTTTGCCAACTACTTTCTCCATCAAAGTGACATTTGTATTGATCTCAGTACAAATAATATGGAAATTCTCAACAACACTTCCGAACCATGGAAGGTGACATTGCTCGATACCGGCCTTGAAACGATGACGGGCGGTCGCATCATGCGTGCTCAAGGCATTGTTGGCGATGATGCCTTTATGCTGACCTATGGTGATGGAGTTGCCGACATTGATATTGGCGAATTATTGGCGTTCCACAAGTCACACGGGAAAGCTATCACCATGACATCTGTTCAACCTGAAGGCCGTTTTGGCGCCCTGAATGTCGAAAACGATCATCAAGTCTCGCACTTTATTGAAAAGCCTCCCGGTGATGGTGTCTTGATTAACGGAGGGTTTTTTGTTTGTGAGCCAAAGGTTTTTGACTGTATAACGGAAGGCGACGCTACTGTTTTCGAACGCAATCCACTGGAGTGCCTTGCCCATGCTGGTGAATTGTACGCCTATAGACACACAGGATTTTGGAAGTGCATGGATACTCTCAGGGATAAAAAACAGCTCAATGATATGTGGAATGAGGGCAAAGCTCCTTGGAAGATCTGGTAGTCACAGATTTATTTGCAGGAATTTATAAAAACCGAAATGTCCTTATCACCGGACACACCGGGTTCAAGGGATCGTGGCTTGCCTTCTGGCTGGCGCAAATGGGGGCAAATGTTGTTGGCTATTCTTTGCCGCCCGACTCAGAGCCTTCTCATTTCGATTTGTTGAATTTGGGGCTTTCTTCGGTTCTTGCGGATATCCGCGACCAAAAGAAGCTGGAAGAAACGTTTAGGGCATACCGGCCGGAAATTGTTTTCCATTTGGCCGCTCAACCGCTTGTGCGGTTATCGTATCAACAGCCTTTTGAGACTTTTGAAGTTAATGCAATGGGGACAGCGCGAGTCCTTGATGCCTGTCGCAAGGCCGATTCGCTCAAGGCGATTGCAGTCATCACATCCGACAAATGTTATGAGAACCGCGAATGGGTTTGGGGTTACCGGGAAAACGACGCTATGGGAGGATATGATCCCTACAGCGCATCGAAAGGGTGTGCAGAGTTAATTGCCGGCAGCTATCGCCGTTCCTTTTTCAATATCGAAGAATATGGGAAATCCCATAATATTCTCTTGGCAAGCTGCCGGGCAGGTAATGTAATCGGAGGCGGCGACTGGGCCGAGGACCGGCTTATTCCGGATATCATCCGCGCAATTGCAAACAACGAGAAAGTGCGCATCCGTTGCCCGCAAGCGACCAGACCGTGGCAGCACGTGCTCGAACCGCTCAGCGGGTATTTGCTGGTAGGCCAGAGACTTCTTGAAGGCAAAAGGGAATATGCGGAAGCTTGGAATTTTGGTCCTGGTGACATCGGATCCCTGGCCGTCGAAGAAGTTGTCAGGCACGTGAAAAGAATATGGGATCGACTGGATTATGAACTCCCCGTTTTGGAGCATCTTCCCCATGAGGCCAATCTCCTCAAGCTTGACTGTTCTAAAGCGTATTTCAAACTCAAGTGGAATAACGTGTGGGATATCTCACACACATTGGATAAGACCATTTCCTGGTATCGGAATTTCTATGATGCAGATGGTAGCTTAACAACTGCCGCCGATCTGCATGACTATATCCGGGATGCCAAAAAGCTGGGACTTTCGTGGACCAAGAGTGAGTTTTGAGGAATGACAAAAGCTGAAAAGCTCCGAGAAGAAATCCTTGGCAAAACGAAAGAGTATTACGAACTGGTTCACAAGCCCGTTCAAATGACTCCGTTTGTGGAAGGCCAGAGCCGTGTTAACTATGCCGGCAGAGTTTTCGATGAAAAAGAAATGGTTAACCTGGTCGACAGCGCACTCGAATTCTGGCTTACCTATGGCCGATATTCGGCAGAATTTGAAAAGAGACTGGCCGGTTATCTTGGCGTTGGATGGTCATGTCTTGTCAATTCAGGATCATCGGCAAACCTTCTTGCCTTCATGACGCTCACGTCTCCGCTTTTGGAGAACCGCAGGATCAAGCGTGGCGATGAAGTGATTACGGTCGCGGCCGGGTTTCCTACAACAGTCAGTCCAATGGTGCAATTCGGTGTTGTCCCGGTCTTCGTAGATGTTGAACTGCAAACGTTCAATATTGATGCATCCATGCTCGAAGCTGCGGTGAGCTCAAAAACAAAGGCTGTCATGGTTGCCCATACGCTTGGCAATCCGTTCGATCTGGCGGCTGTCACCAGGTTCTGCAGAAAAAATAATTTATGGCTGGTCGAAGACAACTGTGATGCCCTGGGTTCCACCTATAAAGGCAAATTGACAGGTACATGGGGAGATATCGGGACAAGCAGTTTTTATCCCCCTCATCATATGACTATGGGGGAAGGCGGCGCCACGTATACCAGTCATCCGCTTCTCAAAAAAATCATGCTCTCCCTTCGCGACTGGGGGCGGGATTGCTGCTGCGACAGCGGTGTTGACAACACATGCAAAGCGAGATTCAGTCAGCAGTTTGGCACGCTTCCTTTCGGCTACGATCACAAATATGTCTACAGCCATTTCGGCTATAATCTAAAAGTAAGCGATATGCAGGCAGCCGTTGGCCTTGCCCAGATTGAAAAGTTTCCGAATTTTGTTCAAAAACGCAAGGAGAATTTTAATACGCTCTACGATGGCCTGAAGGACCTCCAACGGTGCTTCATTTTACCGAGGGCCACTCCCGACTCCGATCCCAGTTGGTTTGGGTTCCTGCTTACCGTCCGGGAGTCCGCCGGGTTTACCCGTAACGATCTGGTTGAGTACTTGGAAAAGAATAATATTCAAACCCGTAATCTCTTCAGTGGCAATATTTCCCGCCATCCATGTTTCAACGGCCTGCAAGAGGAGGTGGATTATCGAATTGTTGGAGAACTCAAGAACACAGATAAAATCATGAATGACAGTTTCTGGGTTGGGGTCTATCCGGGAATGAGCAAAGAAGCCTTGAATTTCATGATAAAAAAGATCCGGAATTTCATAGGCCGCATAGAGTAACGGGGAACGCGATCAGACGATGAATACTTTGGGACTCGCTCTTCAGATTCGAAGACATGCCGTGATGATGACAAACAGAGCTAAAAGTCCCCACATTGCTTCGGTGCTGTCCATGGCTGATATACTGGCCGTACTTTACGGAAAGGTCCTCAGGAAGCGTCCTCGTGAGCCGGAATGGTCGGAACGAGACCGGTTCATCCTGAGCAAGGGGCATGCCGGGGCCGGCGTCTATGCCGCCTTGGCGGAAACAGGCTATTTCCCCGTCGAACGGCTCCGTTTGCATTGTGCTCGTGGAAGTAACCTGTGCGGTCACGTGTCACACATTGGTACGCCCGGCGTGGAACTTTCAACGGGTTCCCTGGGGCATGGTTTGTCCGTAGGGACAGGCATGGCCTATGCCGCCAAACTGGATGCAAAGGCTTACCGGGTTTACGTGCTGATGGGCGATGGGGAATGTGACGAGGGTTCCAATTGGGAAGCGATTCTTTTTGCCGCTCACCACCGTCTCTCAAACATCATAGCAATAGTTGACTACAACAAGCTCCAAAGTCTGACAACAGTGGAAGAGACCCTCGCTTTGGAGCCCTTTGCTGAAAAATGGCGTGCTTTTGGCTGGGCTGTGAGGGAAATCGATGGACATGACCATGCGGCACTCTCTGAAGCACTGGAAGTTTTGCCTGCTGACGGGGGTGTGCCTGTGTGCGTAATTGCTCACACTGTCAAGGGCAAAGGCGTTTCGTTCATGGAGAATTCGGTTTTGTGGCATTATCGCAGTCCGCAGGGTGCTGACTTTGAAGTTGCAATGGCCGAGTTAGGCGGCTCTGAGTGATGAGACAGTGTCTGGTAAATATTTTGCAGGACGTTGGAGGCAATCCAGGTGCGTGATGCTTTCGTGAGAGTTTTGACGGATATAGCACGCAATGATCATAATGTGATGTTGCTCACAGGAGACTTGGGATTTGGAGTGCTCACAGGGTTTGCCCGGGAGTTTCCCAGGCAATTCTTGAATGTCGGGGTTGCAGAGCAGAATATGACAGGCGTGGCGGCGGGCCTTGCGCTGGAGGGTAAGATTGTCTTCACGTATTCGATCGGCAACTTTCCAACTATGAGATGCTTGGAGCAGATCAGAAATGATGTCTGCTATCATGGCGCCAATGTCAAGATTGTCAGCATCGGTGGAGGATTTTGCTATGGCGCGCTGGGTATCAGCCACCACGCCACTGAAGATCTGGCCGTAATGCGTGCTCTGCCGAACATAATCGTAATCGCACCGGGAGATATTACGGAGACCGAGCTTGCAACAAGAGCTGTCTACGAGGCGTCCGGACCATGCTACTTGCATCTGGGCCGTGGCGGTGAACCCAATGTGCATGTTAAACGGCCGGAATTTGCTATTGGGAAGGCGATCACGTTATTCTCCGAAGGCGACGTAGCACTCCTTTCCACGGGAGGAATTCTCAGCAATGTCGTAATGGCGCGCGATTTGCTCAGTGCTCAAAATATTCGTGCATCGGTAAACAGTGTGCATTCTCTTGCCCCCCTGGATGCGCAACTGATTGATGAACTTTCCCGTTCAGCAGAGCTGATTGTCACCGTAGAGGAGCACAGCATTGTTGGGGGGTTGGGTGGTGCGGTTGCGGAGGTCCTGGCTGAGTTGCCTATGCCAAGGGCCCCGCTTCTGCGAATCGGGTTGCAGGCCGGTTTCTCCTGTGAGGTCGGAGATCAGGAATACCTGCGACAGGTGTATGGACTCTCTCCTGAAGCGATAGCAGAGAGGGTAAAGATCGCGGCAGACCGTGGACGGCCTCGGCGCCCTTGCGCTTGATCGTACCATCACCATGCTAAGACTTTTTACAACAGGTGCAGACCGAGTGTTAAAATGCGATAATTCACTGCATCTTACTACCATGCAAGATTAAACGCGTGCAGGACGGCGAAGATGAATATTCTTATTACAGGCGCCAATGGTTTTATCGGTAGAAATTTAACCGAATTTTTGGCCGGGATCGATAGCTGTATATTATTTGCACCAAGAAGTTTCGAACTCGATATAACTAATGAAAATGATGTTGATGCTTTTATTAAAAATAATAAAATAGACGTAATAATCCATGCCGCGAATAGAGGAGGTGGGCGTGATAAGGCTGGAATGACAGACCTGGTCCACATAAATTTGCGCATGTTTTTCAACATCATGAAAAATGCTCCCAAGGTTGCCACAATTATCAATATTGGTTCCGGTGCAGAATACCACAAACACAAGCCCATCGTTGATGTTTGTGAGGAAGATGCTTATAAGGCACTGCCTCTCGATGATTACGGGTTTTGTAAGTCCATAGAGTCGCGCTACATAGACCATATTTCAAATGCTTATCATTTGCGTGTATTTGGGTGTTATGGAAAATACGAAAATTATAAATTCAGATTTATATCTAACTCAATATTAAAGAATCTATTGCACCTGCCTATAGAAATCGTCCAGAATGTGTATTTTGACTACATATATATTAATGACTTGGTTAAACTAATATCATATTTTTTGGCTAATGATGGTAAATATAGATCATATAATGCAAGTAGAGGCTACAAAACTGATTTGGTAGCTTTGGCTCAGATCATTAATGATACTGGTGATTTCACTTCGGAAATAATTGTTAAAAACCCCGGACTGAATAACGAGTATAGTTCTAACAATACTCGTATTATTAATGAAATCGGACCGTTTGCCTTTACGCCACATGAACAGGCAATCATGGAACTCCGTGATTATTATAGTATGCATATTAATGAGATAGACAGTGCAGAAATCAAGGCTGACGCCCTTGCTAAGTTGATAAAGGTGGCATGATGCCAATCGGTTAGATGCACAGCACACAATTTGATGCATTATTGCGGCTGTAACCAAAGGTTGCCAGCGTTATAAGCTTGCCTTGGCGGGATAGAGGCGACTAAAGATAAAGGGAGAAATCCCGGCTTTGAAAAAGTCACCTTTTGAAATCCGCAAGGTATGTTCGACAGTGTAAAGCTGCCGCCACAAGACGTGCAAGTCCTTTGCCCTCCACATTCCACGGTGGCGCCCGCAAGACCTGGGCTGGCCGAAGCGCCTGCGTGAACTTTGCCTGTCATTTTTCCAGGCTCTCCGGCTCTTACTTCAACTGTTATCGTATTTGAACCAACAACGATGTTCGGGGGAACATAATTCGATAATAATGGGGGCTTCCGATATCCTACATATAACATCAAACCTCCGATATTTGACTTCCGTTCTGTAAAGCCAGCCTTTTACATTTAGATAAAAATGTGACCGAGCGAAGCTCTCGGCAGCACTGAAAAGACTTCGGAAAACCACCCTGTTGCAATAAATCAATCTTATCACAGTTAACCCTGAAACTTAACATTCTGATTAACAGCCTGTCATATGGCGGGTTAGTTAAACCTTTTCGGAAGGACGCCACGGCTTGAAATAAAGATTGATTTCTGCCGATATTGAACACTAGTATCGGGTTAGTAATTGTGGAACCGCGATTCGGGGAGGTAGAATTATGTCCACATATAAGGTCATAGCCAGAGGAATAGGCGCATATTTGCCGGGTGAATCGCTGTCGATCGGGGACATTGATGCCTACCTCGGCCAGATCCCAGGAATAGACCTGGCCAAGTACTATAAAATTATTGAACGTTATACACGGGTGAAATACCGCCATTATGCCCTGGAAAAGGGCAGCGGCCGCCTTTTGGAAGATAGCGCCAGCATGGCTTACAAGGCCGCTTGCAAGGCATTGGAACGGGCGGAGGTGCGGGCTGCAGACCTGGATGTTATCATGACCTGCACGACCACCCCGCCATATCTGCACGGTGGGCTGGCCAAGGAAGTGCGGCTCAAGCTGGGCAACACCGGTTGTGCCACGTTTGATCTGTGGGGGGCCTGCACATCCATCCAACAGGCGATTACCTTGGCCACGGGGGTGATCCGCTCCGGGATATTCCACAACGCCCTGTTGATCGGTGTGGAGCTGCCTTCCACCTACGGGCGAGCTGAGAACTATGTGAAGGAGAAGATGGAGCGCTCGGATATACTGCTCAGGGCCGCCCTGGGAGACGGAGCCGGCGCCATGGTTCTGAGCGGCTCCGACCATCCGGCCGCGGAGGACGGCATCCTGTATACTCGGAGCGGCACCGAGGGAGACGAGCCGTCCGTCTTTCATCGCGAGGCCGGCGGCAGTACGCTGCCGCTGAATCCGGAAACGTTTGGCGAAGGTCTGCATCATTGGCGTCATGATTTCACCGGAATGCTGCAGCGCGGCAGGCCCTATCTCAAGAAGATCGTGGAACGCGCTCTGGAGGGAGCTGCGGTCGACCTGGAGGAGGTGGACTTCATCGTCCCGGCCGCTGCCAATTTCAACTACTTCAAGATGACCGAGTTTCTCAAGGACCTGTCGCCGGAGGGGGCCAACTTTGCCGAGCTGGCCCGAGAGAAGATTTTTACCAACTTCTCGGAGGTCGGCAATATCCCGTCAGCGGCAGTCTATGTTGCGCTTAATCAACTCTACGAAGAACAGAGACTGCGGAAAGGCACCCTGCTGCTTCTGCCCTCCATTGAAGGCGCCACCTGGGGTTGGGGAGCCACCTTGTTGCGGTGGCATGGTCCGGGCCAGTAAAAAGCGGCTTTGCAGTGAAGCAATCGAGAGAGACTCACGGCGTGGCGGCGGCCGGTTGGCGGGTGGCCGGCGCCGCTTTTGGGATCAACCTGTGCACAGGAATTCTATACTCCAGGAGCGTGTTGGCCCAAGCACTGGTAAATGAACTCGGCTGGAGCAGGACTGCGGCAACTTGCCAGATTGTTTTATGAGTCACATCCATCTTTGCCTCCCAGCCACAGCATTATTGCGGTTCTAACCAAAGGTCGCCTGAGTTATAAGTTTGCCCTGGCGGGATAGAGGCGATTAAAGATAAAGGGACAAATCCCGGCTTTGAAACAGTCACCTTTTGAAACCCCGAAGGTATATTCGGCAGTGTAAAGCTGCCACCACGAGACGTGGAAGTCCTGTGCCTCGCACAT
This sequence comes from Syntrophobacteraceae bacterium, assembly GCA_049520035.1. GTDB lineage: Bacteria > Desulfobacterota > Syntrophobacteria > Syntrophobacterales > Syntrophobacteraceae > SbD1. The sequence goes on from JBEKQE010000050.1 coordinate 12,957, forward strand.
TCGACGGTGGCGCCCGCAAGGCCGGGGCCGGCTGAAGCACCTGAGTGAACTTTGCCCGTTATTTTTCCAGGCTCTCCGGCTTTTACTTCAACCGTTATCGTATTTGAACCGGCAACGATGTTCGGGGGAACATCATTCGAGACCAATGCACATTCAGCCGAAACAAGGATTTTATGTTCTTTATTAAGAGACAGAGAGCTTGCATCGAAGTAACCTTCCCATAAGTGCTCATTTCCCGAAACAGGATTCATAATTCCGACATCCGTACCATCTATGATCAACTTAACCGACTGTACAGTCGCATAATTAGGGTCGCAAAACACCAGTGCTCTGACCGGATTGGAGTTGGAAGAATAAACAGTATATGTACTAGTAAAAGGATTCCAACGGCCTAAATATTTGTCTGTTGGAGCTGTAATCAGCACTACCGGCCATTCGTTCGCTACAGCTTCTGTTACAGAGATCCCATTGTTATCAATAGCCATAAGCGAATACCGCTTATCCGTGCACAACGATTTGACATTGAGAAATAGAGTTCTATTACTAAAATATGGTTCTATGTAGTCGACTGCGTGAGTATGTCCGTATGCGTACATGGATACTGAGTACCGCAATAATATGTCGATAAATTTGACTCTACCTTCAACTATAGCGCCCCACCGTCCTTTGGCCACTGGATGGTGCCCGAAGGTGAATATTAGATCGCCTTTTGATTGCTTTAATGTATTGCTTATAAATAACAGCTCGTCTCCATCAAGAGAACCTGGGCAACTATTTGCATCGTCAAAAAACGGCGATGTCATTAGACTGTTAGTAGTATTAGTGGTTATAAAAAGATATTCTCCACAGTGTGTAGTTACCGGCCACGATGCGTGTCTTTGCTTATTGAATAAAGCCCCTGAGGCAGAGTAATCGAGATAATTAATCAGCGGGTCGGCGGGAGGAGCATGTAAATAGTATTGATCGTGATTGCCTGGAATGTCAGCATAAATCGGGGCGCCCTGCACATTTGCTACCACGCCGGCGCCATTGACTATTCCCCAGTATTCGTTCCACTGACTTAGATTTGGGATATCGGAAGTTAGTTGATCGGTTAGATCGCCAAGATTTATAATAGATTGAGGACTATATACATGATAGGCGTCATTAAGCGCCCATCGCAGCCTGTCGCTACAACCATAAAAGCGCGGTAAGTCTGGAATAAGGTCTCTTTCGTCTGCGCCGATGTGAGTGTCAGAGATCAACAAAAACCACCAAACATTGGAGTTAACGAGGCTGTACTTCGGTATTGTGGCGGGGACCGCTACTGATGCCGAGGCAAACACAAATATTATCATTAATATTGATATTCGCACCTGCTTTGCGAGGAAGCAACGGTTCTCAATTGCTGAAATCATCCTCTTAGCTCCACATGAATGCGACTGCTTGAAGTAACACACCCCGGCTCCAAAAGCCGGGGTGTGTCGGCAACCTGGGACAGCCCGCGACGTCCGGCTGCTTCTTTTCCGTTTACTCTAATTACTTGGCGGGAGGTCCAAAAAGAGGGAGAAAAACCTTCTCTAAAAGGGCGTTTGCAAGGGATTGCGGCGTTGGGGGGACCCCAGCGGCCGACTGTGATGGCGGACCCACGTACGTTCCGGTCAATGTGCCCGAAATGGTCACTTTTCCAGAAATGAAGAAGTAGGTGACCGGGATGACAAGCGAAAAAGTCCCCGTGAATTTTTTGGCGCTACTCAATTTTACTGTAAAAGACGCTTTGGGGGTCCCTAGTGTGGGGTCAATACCATAACTGTCCAAAAGCAACAGCAGCTCTGTTTCGATCCCTGAGACCCAGTCGCTGAGATCGAGACTATAAGCGGTTGCGCTTGTCTGAGTATATGTCCCGGTCATGCTAAGCAGGCTATCCGAGAATTCGAAGGAGGAAAAGGTAAATATATCATCAGCAAGTGCGAAAGTGGACGGTAGAAGAGCGAATGTCAGTGTAAAATAGGGGGTAAAGGTGGCGGATACGCTGGCGTTTCCGGAGATTGCCCAATCTCCCACAATTGATAGCGGTGGAGCTTTTGCCAAGGCAATCATCGGCACAGACGCGCACAAAACACACACCATTAGAAGAACAAACAGCCTTTTCATGATAACTCCTCCTTTAATGTGAGAATGCTGGAAACTTCAGTGGGCACACTTCTCTAACTGCAACACAGAATTACGTCGGCGTCAGATATTTTGCGGGTCGCATCGCGTCCCGGAACCGAAAGTATTGTGGCAATCCCCCAACCGGAAATATCGCACGGGGGTGGAAGAAATCTCTGAGGGCTCATGCCAGCCGGATACGGGATTTGTGCTTCACGACGTTTCGCCCTGGTGCGCTAACCCTTCGCGTCGCCCGGTGTTTTTGGGATCTTTTGGTCCTCCCTCTACTTCTTTCTGACAGATAAAACCTGTAAGAAGGCACAGCGCATAACGCATCTTTGCAAAACTTTGTATTACTTTACATATTTTTACAAATGGTTGGCTACACTCTTTCAGCCGATATGTCAACCCATTTTTGGGGCACCGCCTTTTCAGGGTAGTTGGGTGAACGCATATTATTCGAGAAGGAGACTTTTTTGTTACAAATCAGACAGTTAATCAAATAGATATTCTTATCGGAAAGCTATTCAACGAGGGGTTCAAGCATTATTTGGGTTTAAGAAAGGCAGGTTCAGTGGTACAGTAAGTTGGCATGCGTGGTGGAAGGCTTGAAGATTCCAGGGGAACCAGCCGAGCAGATAAAACAGCAAATTTGCGGCCGAGCGACCGTACGAGGCAATCACCGATCCGGTGCATCGTTTCGCTGAATTTTGTATTTGTCCCTGAAGGATAATAATGATGCAACACCGCCGCTTAGGGCGAACGGACCTGCAAGTTTCCGTGGTTGGCTTTGGAACTGCGCAGTTCAGGCTCGTTCCGGAACAGCGAGCCATAGACGCTTTGAAACATGGATTTTCGCTCGGGGTCAATCTTGTCCACACCGCGCCTGACTATGAAGGTGCCGACGACCTGGTAGCCCAAGCGGTGGCGGAAAGCGGGAAGGACATCATTGTATGCCATCAGGGACACGGCGACCGGGCGCACATCGAGTGGCTTTTTGAAACGGCGTGTAAGAAATTCAACAAAGAGCGTCTGGAGTTGTTTGGCATTGCCTGCGTAGACGACCGGGAGCTGGTCGGAGAAAACGTATGGGGACCAGGCGGCCATATCGAATTTCTTCAACAAAAGAAACGTGAAGGGCGTGTAAAAGGCATTTTCTGTACTACTCACGGAAGTCCTTCCTATATACGCCGGCTTGTGGAATCCGATGCCTTTGACGCTATCATGATGGCGTACAATCCGTTGGGTTTCCATCTGTTATCTTACAATCAAAGTCTGCGGGAAAAGGATTCACTGATGGAATTTGTGCCGGGAAATGCCGATGTTATACCGTCGGCTGCCCGGCGCGACATCGGCCTCATGCTTATGAAGCCGCTTGCCGGGGGGCTGCTCTGTGAGGGTAAGGCTTTTCCTCCTCTCGGCAGTCTGGCGCCCGGGGTTGCACCGTTGAGGGCTGCTGAAATCCTTCGTTTCATTTTACTCAACCATCCCGAAGTGAGTTGTGTCATGCCGGGCACGGCCTCTGTTGCAGAAGCCGAAGAAAATGCACGGGCCGGCTATTCTCCTCTCACGCTCCCGCACGGCCGCCGGGAAGTCATCCTCCTGGCAATGGAGCAATTGAGGTCATGTCTTTGCAGCCGATGCGGCCGCTGCGACGATCTGTGCAGCAAGAAGCTTCCTGTGTCCTGGCTATTTCGCGACTACTACATCACCATCAATCAGTGTATGCAGTTTGAAACCCTCGACCGCCTCGAGTATCACGTTTTGCACCCATGGGCCGAGGCAGCTTGCGCCGGTTGTGCCGATGTGACCTGCAGGTGCCCGTTTGGAATTAATATTCCTCTGGCCCTGGTCCATATACACAAGGAAATGGAGACGTTCCGGGAAATGGGTTTGCTGCCTGTTTCGGCCGATGAGGACCGAAGCGGCAAAGACGATGCTTTACGCCCATTTGCAGCTCGATTGTTCAGGAAAGAGGTCCCAGCCGCCCTGGATCGAGGACAGGCGCATCTTTTTCGGCTCGTAGCGGAAAATGTGGGGGCGGATTTCTGGCGGCCCTCACCGCATTCCGAGGGCATTTGTCTGCTGGTGTTCATGCAAAGTGAGCTTGTCCACAAGGTGCGTCTGCGCGGTGAGACGCCGCCGGGTGAAAAGGCGCATTTTGTATTTGAGCTGCGCTCCCCGTCAAAGAGCGGATTCTACCGTCTTCATTTCGTTCTCCTGGACGAATCCTTTCAGTCGAAGGAGACCAGGGCCGACCTGCTCACTTTGGAAGTTCAAGTGCGCTAACGATCTGTTGAGGTGTTTAAATGCCACTGTTTCATCGTCATCATCCAGTTTATGGGGTCAAATACCTTCAGTATCTGATTCCACGCGTTCTGCCCGCCAAAGCGGTTTGCGAGGCATGGGTTCAAATTGAGAACGGCGGCAGTAAGGCATGGCGGCAGAACTCGCAAAGCGTTCGACCCGTGGACCTACTGGCCTATGTGGACGGAGTTCTGGCGGGGACCTTTAGTCTACCCCTGGAAAAGGTCCGCCGGAAGGAGCGGGTCAAAGTCCCTTTCTCGTTTCGCGCCCCCTCAAAACCGGGAGTCCACACGTTGAAATTGGACCTCGTGCAACAGAATGTGACCCTGTTTGAAGATCAGGGGGTCGAGCCGATGATGGTCGAATTCGAAGTAACAGAATCGAAAAAAGACCATACCGGCAAGGAAACGGAAAATGCACATCGCATTTCGGGCTTGCCGCTTTATGGCGTTCGTTATGTCGATCATAGCATCCCTGGCAGTGTACAAGCCGGGGCTCGCTTTGGCGCCTGGGTATCCATCGAGAACCGGGGCGTCATGATCTGGCCAGGTAGTCCTGCGGATAATAAGAGCGTTGACCTGGCGGTCTTCGTCAACGACAGGCCCGTGGGAACGGAAAAATTACCTTTGCCGGTGGTGAGACTCGGCGGGCATGTCACGGTGCACTTCGCTGTTCTGGCTCCCGAAAACCCCGGGCGGCACAAGCTGAAAATCGATCTGGTTCATCAGAACGTTACATTTTTTGAGCAGCAGGGACTGGCTCCATTGACCCTTGAATTCGAGGTCGAAGAAACCGGCAGCCTGCTTACCGGGAAGCTCTATGAAAAAGCGCTGCAAACCAACTCATGGTTTTACGCCCCGACCCGAGGTGTCGCGAGCAGCCGCGATGGCCGAGGGTTTCCGATTTTTGTGTCGAAGGCTAAAGGGTGCCACATTTGGGATACCGACGGCCGCAAGTATATCGATTACACTATGGGCTGGGGATGCGCTTTGCTCGGATACGCCAACGAACGGATTCAACGAGCGATGACGGCAGCCATGGAATCCGCCGCCGTCTTGCCGTTCCCCCATCCGCTCATGGTTGAAGTGTCGGAGATGCTCTGTGAGGATATCCCTTGTGCCGGGATGGTCGCCTTTGGGAAAAACGGCTCTGATGTTTGTTCGTTGGCTGTCCGGCTGGCCCGGCTGCATACAGGGCGGCCGAAGGTATTGGTTTGCGGCTATCATGGCTGGCAGGACTGGTTTGCGGAGCTGAAGGGATTTGAAGAAAGCGGTGTTCCAAACAGGCCGGAGCAACTGATTCATCAGTTCAGGTTCAACGACTATGAACACTTCAAAGCCCTTTTGCAAATTCATCGAAATGACCTGGCAGCCGTAATGCTGGAACCCTCCGGACCAGCAGAAAGCATTCAAGGGCCTGTTCAGGATGTATCCCTCGATTTCCTGGAGAAAATTGCCGAAGACACCCGGGGTGCTGGAGCACTGCTGATATTCGACGAAATCATCACGGGTTTCCGATACTTGAAGGGCAGCGTTCAGAAGGCGACCGGAGTATTCCCCGATCTGGCCTGTTTTGGAAAGGCGTTAGGCGCAGGGGCTCCCGTTTCGGCCCTGGCAGGAAGAAGCGAGATCCTGTCCGGAGCCATGCCGCGAACGTTTTATGGGCCGACATTTAAGGATGAAACTTACTCCCTGGCTGCGGCCAAAGAAGCCCTGACGATTTACCGCACGGAGCCTGTAGTCGATCACGTGTGGAGTTTCGGTGCGCGCCTCAAAGACGACGTCAACCAGGTGTGCCGGTCCCTGGATATGCCTGCGGCCATGGTCGGGCCGCCGTTCCGTTTTACCCTGGCCTTTACCGAGCCTGACCCGCTGCGGTTGACTCAGTTGCGCACACTGTATCAACAGGAGCTCCTTAAGGGTGGAATCATCACTTACAACGGCGTCATGCTTCCCAGCTATTCCCATGATACTGCTGCTTTTCAGCAAACTCTCGGGGTCATTGTCAGTGCCCTCGAAGTTGTGAAGCTGGCGCTGCATGAGGAGGCTCTGGACCGGTATATTGAAATTCCGCTCCTCGTATGAGAGACTTAATATAGTACCCTACCGAAAAAAAATAGCCACTCTGCGTCGTGCGAGCGCGTAGGCCGACCGGGCGACACGTCTAATCTGGTCATTCCTCTTACCGCCTTTAGGCGGAAGTCTGGCGCGTTGGGCGCTCGCGGGAGGCCTGGTCCCATAGATCAAGACGATCTACCGCTATTGGTGCGTGAGCTGTGTAATTTTAGCTCTTCCAGGAAGGTGGCTACCGCCTTGTTCATTTTGGGGAATGCGATGGGGTCGCGTGTGTCGTTGCTCCGGCACAAATCACAAACCTCAGATATGCCACTCTTGTGCTGAGCTTCTCTTAGGAGCTTGAAAACAGGATTGCGCCATGCGGACAGGAAATCTTCAACTCCTGTAAAATGAACGGGGGACAGCCGGGCAAAATTGAGACTCGATAAGGGTCCGAGGCAAGGATAAATGTAGTGTGTCTCAGGGGTCTCTCCCAGAGTCTTATTGGTGCTCCCGATGCCGACTTGCCGCCACAGAAAGAAACAATGAGCACCAGGCGGGGATGTGAACTTCATCCGGTTGAGCAGCTTGCCCAGTCTCATTTCGTTGGCCTCAATTCGGGCAAAGTCGTGTAAAAGCCGTTCTTCAGTGCCGAAAGCAGCGGTCTTCAAGACATCGGGTTGCGGGAGTTCCAAAGAAACCCGATACTTCTCGCCTTCTCTTAATGTCTTCCAGTAAACGCGTTCGTAATGTTCGCTTTCGCAATGGTAGGCATCTTTCGGTCCAAATTTCCCCACGCCACCGTAACCGAATCCAAAGAATGGAAAAGCCGTAAAACGGTCGATGCCCAATTCACGACAGAGTCCGGGCATTTTTGGGAGTTCGTCGATGTTCAGTCTCGTCAGCACCATGGATCCACACACAATGGGATGAAGAGAGCGGCATGCTCTTTTCTCCTGGAGAAGTTCCATCAGGTTGCGTGAAACTCTATCGAACCGGTCGGCGCCATGGAGTTGTGCCCAGGTCTGCCTGCCGGCGGCATTCATTGAAACGTTGATCCAGCGCACTCCATGGTTGACCAGAGAAGAAAGCAAATTCTTGCGATTCAACAGCACCCCGTTGGTAAAAAAATTTATTCCTATCTGTGGAAAGTTCTCAACAATAGTGTCGAGAATCGTCCGCAAGTGTGGGTTAAGAGTGGGCTCTCCCAGGCCGGAAGAAAGCCGTAGGGTCCTCGCGTACCTCAAAATCCCCAGGTTCTGCACTTGATCCGGTGCAATAAAGTCGAAACGCGCTATTTCTTTGGCATAGCTACAGAACTTACAGGAAATATTGCACGCACCCGTCATCGAAAGGTGAATTTCCGGAGGCGTGCTCCAGGGTTCCGGCGAGCCCATCCTGTATTCGATTTCGTTCAAAAGCTCGTTGAAGATCCATGGGACTTTTGAGATGCTGCGATGGGCCGCAAGCACTTCTCTCATGCGCTGTGGATCGTCGGCCGCTTTCTCGCCATTCACCGTGTGAAACAGGATCTCCTCGAGCGCTGTGTTGAGATAACATGGTGCATCATGCGCGCGCAGGCCGACAGGCATGTCGATTCCATTTATGGCGGGTGAGTTCTCAACACCAGTTGAGCTGGGGCGAACAAAATGGGCACGGTCCATTTTAGACCATGGATAATCTATGGGATCATCAACGCAGACCGTGAGCAGGCTCGACAGTTCGATGACCTCAGACCACCGGTCCCTCATGTAATCAACCGAGAATGCCGCGGCGTAAACGTCACGGCTGGCAGGCATCCCGGCAACTGACAGGCCATGACGCAGTGCATGGCGGACAAGCCCTTTGTAGTCGGGCTTTTCGCCCAGGAGGAAGCTCGGGGTGATTAGGACCACCCCTTCGGGACGAATCGGGTGGCTTTCGATAAAAAATTCGACCATCAGTTTCAAATCCAGAACGCGATAACCAAGCACATCTCTGATCAACATCTTATTTGCAGAGGGAAGCTCATAGAACCGAAGTGTATCCCGGCAAACCCCCCCCAATCGCACATCAGAACCGCAAATCCCCATCGCGAGTGTCCGAAGGCCGTCCAAAAACACAAGCCCCGCATCCGGCAGAGTCCCTGTCAGGTGTTGGGGACGCCTCAAAGGCAGCAGAACAATATTTATCATGCTGTTGCGTTCGTCGGGCACAGACTTCAAGGCTGGTATAGAAGCCTTTCTGACGATTCTGGCGAGAAGGACATCTCCCACGGCGACAGGATCGCCGGCTGTCCTTGTTCGACTCACAGTGTTGAAGAACGTTTCTTCCAGCGCCGTATTGAGATGGCGCGCCGCCCCGCGAGGACACCGGCTGTCGGGTCCCTCGATATCTGAGATGGCAAAAGAGTTTTCAAGGAAGGTTGAGCCGGGTCGAACCAGATGAGCCCTGTCAAATTTTGACCGGGAATAATCTGTTGGATTATCCACGCAGACTGTGAGCAGCTTTGAAAGCTCAAGTATGTCATCCCACCGGTCTCGCATGTATTCGGACGAGAATGCCGCCGCGCAAACGTCATGGCCGGCCGGCATCGTCCCAACTGCGATGCCGAAACGTTGCGCGTGGCAAACAAGTCGATCGTAGTCGGGCTTTTCGGCCAGAAAGAAACCGGGGTTGAGTAACACCACCCCTACGGGATCAATGGAATGACTCTGACCGATAAAAAATTCGACCATCAGCCTGAAATCGTGGGCGTAGTCGCCTAATACATCTCCAATCAACGTTTTCTTCCTGTGAGGAAGTTCGTAGAGGCAGTGGGTATCCTGACAGAAGGCCGCCACTCGCACATGAGGACCCCTGCCTCCAATCCGCATCGCAAGTTCCAGGAGAACATCCAGGATCGCCAGGCAATCATCAGATAGAGTCTCCGTGAGGTCCTGGGGACGCCTCAAGGGCAGCAGAACAATATTTATCATGCGGTTGCGTTCGTCGGACCCAGAGCGGTTGGGTTGGGGCCGAGACCCCAAGGCGGGGGCAGAAACCTTTCCCCACATTCTGGAGAAAAAGCCTGCAGCCGATGCCGCGCGTGAATGCAATCCGCTAGCCCTCATGAAAAAGCCTCTTATGCGCAACCAAAGGTGGGAATCTTTCCTGCGGCAGCGTCTCAAAATGTTTCGCGATGGGAGAAGTCGCTGATCTCTCTTGTTTTAACAAACGCGCGGAACGGGATCAAGAGGTTTGACCTGCAGCATCTTCTTGTTCCTCGTATGATAGACTTATAGAGCACCCTACCGAAAAAAATCACCACCCGGCGTAGTGCGAGCGCGTTGCGGGCGGGCAGACCGCCGCCATTCTCGACGCTCTCCCTGACCTGTCCATGACCAGAGACGGGGCGTTCGCGGGAGGCCTGGTGGTGAACAGACACCCCCGGCATAGTTTAGGTCATTTATCGCAAGCCTGCTGTGATATCCTCGTCACGGCCACTTGGATGGTGAGGCCCTTATTAGTGGTCAATGCGCCGACTATCCTGCCGTCGGAAGTAAGATGTCCCATGAAGGCGTAACCGTCGGGATGGGAAGCCTTAATCGTGTCTCCCTTGAGTGTGCCCGTGAAATGATAGACTGCATTTTCCCGTGGTTCGTACACAATGACGAACCCGCTCAGAGCGCCATTCATATTATCCACATGTGCCGTCATGTCCGTAAACATATATCGGGCTTGCCACGTGCCGCTGATGTCGACCTGTGCGATTGCTTGCGAAGCAAAGACAAAGACCAGGATAAAACAAACCGCCAATTTCCTGAGGGTCATCGCTGATGCATTTCCTTTATAAGTTTAAAGCCGGTTCGCAGTGAAGGATACCAGATGAGCGAGTTATTTCAAGCAGAGACTCGCGGGGTGCATCGTAACATACCGATGAAGTGGAATTGGAAGATTTTAATCTTCACACACATCGAAAATTTGATGTAACATCAGCAGACGGTCTTCGGGGAGAGGCAAGCTGCCCGCTGCTGCTTTTCAGGCCAAGCGATAGAAATGAACTTCCCTTAGTGCCATAAACTCGCACGATTTCATCACGGAGGAACCCTATGGACATTGGTGTGCCGCGCGAGCGGCGAAGTTACGAGAGCCGTGTAGGGCTGACGCCCACCGGCGTCGAACTGTTGAGGGCCGATGGACACAACTGCTACGTGGAATCGGGTGCGGGCCTGGGCGCCGGTTTTGCTGACCTGGACTACCAAAAGGCCGGGGCGCGCATTGTATATTCCGGTGAGGAAGTGTACGGTCGGGGTGAACTCGTGCTCAAGGTCGCCAGACCGACTGTAGAAGAGTCCGAGTGGGTCCGGGAAGGCCAGATCCTGATGGGCTTCGTTCACCTGGCAGCCGCCCGGCGCAGCAAGGTGGAACTACTGCTCAGGAGGCGAGTCACCACCATCGCCTACGAAACGGTCGAGAACGAGGACGGCAGCTTACCGATCCTTGCTGCCATGAGCCTGATTGCTGGTCGTATGAGCCCGCACGTTGCCGCTACGCTGCTCCAAAATGATCGTGGGGGTAAAGGAGTACTGCTGGAGGGTGTACCCGGCGTGCCGTCGGCCGATGTCGTGATTCTGGGTACTGGAACGTTGGGCACTCATGCTGCGCGCGCGTTCCTGGGGGCTGGGGCACGGGTTGTTGTCCTGGGCCGCGACTTGCCAAGCCTCCATCACCTCGATGAGATGTTTGCAGGCCGCCTGACAACGATGCTCTCGTATCCCTTCAACATCAGAAAAGTCGTCACCTTTGCCGATGTGTTGGTGGGTGCGGTCCTTGTTCCTGGTGCGCGCGCGCCGATCCTGGTCACACGCGAGATGGTCGCTTCCATGAGGCCGCGCTCGCTCATCATGGACCTCTCCATCGACCAGGGAGGTTGTGTGGAAACCTCCCGGCCTACCACGCATGGCGCGCCCACTTATGTGGAGGAAAATGTTATCCATTACTGTGTGCCGAACATGGCGGGCGTCGTGGGTCGCACGGCTACGCATGCGCTGGGTAATGCCACGTGGCCGTTTGTGCAGCAAATCGCACTCAACGGTCTGGAGGGCGCACTCGAGGCCAACCCGGCTCTTGCTCGCGGGGTTGCCACGCGCGATGGGAACATCGTCAATCAGGCTCTGGCCGAGGCGATGCGAACGTGGTCTCAGTAACCTCAAGAACGCGAGGAACACTATGAGCGGATGGATGCAAATTTATCAAAACAAAGTCACTACGGCTGAAAAGGCTGTCCGAGCGATTGGGTCCGGGATGCGCCTGTTCCTCACGGGCAATTGCTCTGTGCCGCAGCGAGTGATGGCCGCGTTGGTTGAGTATGCGCCGGCCTTTGAAAAGCCCATTGAGATCGTCCAGGTGCTCACTATCGGAAGCGCTGACTATGTCGCTCCGGGCATGGGAAAGTATATTCGCGTGAACACGACATTCATCAGCCCGAATGTGCGCAAAGCCGTCAACGAAGGTCGGGCAGATTTCACCCCCTGTTTTCTTTCCGAAATCCCGGGACTGTTCCGCAACGGCATTCTGCCCTTGGACGTGGCGCTCATCCATGTGAGCCCGCCGGATGAACACGGTTTTTGCAGCTTCGGTGTTGAGGTCGGCACGACCAAGACGGCCGCCGCGATGGCCAGGATCGTCATTGCCGAAGTCAACGACCGGATGCCGCGCACGTTGGGCGATAGCTTTATCCACGTCTCCAAGCTTACTCACATCGTTCCGGCATCGTACCCGGTGCCCGAGCACCGAATGGGCGAAATCACCGGACTGGAAAAAAAGATCGGCGGCTATTGCGCTACGCTAATCGAAGACGGCTCGACCATGCAAATGGGCATCGGCGGTATCCCGGATGCGGTGCTGACATTCCTGGAGACCAAGAGGGACCTTGGAATCCATACGGAGCTGTTTTCCGACGGTGTGGTCGACCTGGTGGAGCGCGGCATCATCAACGGCGAACGTAAAACGCTGCACCCAGGCAAAATCGTTGCCGGCTTTATGCTCGGCACGCAGCGGTTGTATGATTTCGTCCACGACAATCCCATAGTGGAGCTTCACCCGACCGAGTACGTCAACGACCCTTTCCTGATCGCGCAGAATGACCGAATGGTCGCTATCAATTCGGCCATCGAAATAGACCTCACCGGCCAGGTTTGTGCGGACTCGATTGGCCCCAGGTTGTATAGCGGCGTCGGTGGACAGGTAGACTTTATCTATGGCGCAAGCCGCTCTAAAGCCGGTAAACCCATAATCGGCATGGCCAGCACAGCAGAGATCAAAGGACAACCCGTGAGCAAGATCGTGCCGATGCTCAAGCAAGGCGCCGGCGTAGTGACCACCCGCAACCACGTCCGATATGTCGTCACCGAATACGGCATCGCTGACTTATACGGCAAGACGATCCGCCAGCGGGCACGGGCCTTGATCGATCTGGCCAACCCCCGGTTCCGCGAAAAGCTGGAAAAGGCGGCCCACAAACTGAAGTATTTGTAATGACGAGTGATACTTCAGTCGCATTCATTGGCGTATTATTTGTGCCGCACCTTGGAGGCGGGAAAATTCGGTCGCGGATGTCGACTAAACTGTCAAGCTTCTCGTCAATACCCGTAAAGCGAAGGGTGCGGAGCAGGCCAATTGAATGATCCGCGTCACCGCAGGTCAACTAACCCCTACAGTTCTCCTCCTCCTTCCCAGGTTCAGCTATCCCGACAAAACTACACTGGGAGTACTGAATTCACGTTTATTCATTTGACTTGTATGGTCCTCCCTTCCGATTTTTGTGTTTTCGTTGCAGGTATATCAGCAGCACCAGAACCAACAAGGTTAGCAAGCCTACGATTACAACCGCCAAGGTTGCCTCCCTCCGGATGAGCCAATATTCCATGGCCCTGTCTCCGAGAAATGCCAGTGCTGCTATGATCACAATGGGGATGATTGGATTTAGACCAGGTATTTATATATGTAGAGGCGAGTCTCTAAAAGGAGGTTCTGTCTGATGGAAATCCCAAACGGCTCCGATGGGATTCTGATGTGTTGATAACGTATTGAGCGTTTCCCAGGTCGATTTTCAAAAAGTTGACAAGATCCATTCAATAATGGGTAACACATGCGAATGTGAGTCTAATAATTCTTATAATCCAAATTACATTGATAGCTGCTATATTGGATATATTTGTACCCAATATACACCCTCACTTTGCCCTTGACATTTTCATGTTTGTGTGAAATGAGTTCTCACGTATTAAAATCATTTCCATGCATAGCCGCATCACGGCTGTACGGTTAATTTCCAAATAGTTTAGCTGGTTACCAGCAGTGGTGGTACCGGACTGTTTGAGAGCCTCTGCAGCCAGCAATGCAATGAGCTTTTTCTCGAGCAAGTTGACCTCAAGGATCTATAGAGCGAGCACGGATTCCGAGCCACACCAATTATTCCTTCATAGCTATTTCTAAAAGGGGCTTCTGTCTGGAGTAAGTCATGAAGTGGACCTACGTTAAACTCCCCATGTGAAGCCTCCAATGGGAATTTTAGGTATCCCTTTGGTGGGCCGTCTCCTCTTTTTTTTGTAAGTTTTCCCGCGGTCAACGTATCCGCACTTGTATCGATCAGGCCTATAGTCCCCTTTACCTGAAAGGAACACCACCATGTACAGCGTAGCATACGAAAACGAGGACATGATCATTCGCTTCAAAAAAGATCTCGCAGAAGGAGAGGCTCTCTCAAGGTTTCTTGGCC
>JBEKQE010000051.1:0-27081 GCA_049520035.1 Syntrophobacteraceae bacterium
CATGGACAGTGATCATAGACAGGTCAGGAATGGAGAGCGTCGAGAATGGCGGCGGTCGGCCTGCCCGCTACGCGCTCGCACGACGCAGAGTGGTTATTTTTTTCGGTAGGGTACTATATAAGCCTGTCATAGCCTCGGTCGAAGATGACGAATTCCGTGCCCGCTTTCCAATGGCGCCGGTCACGGATGGCCTTGGGAAGGATAAATTGACCCTTGCCCGACGGTCTGACGGTTTCCATAGGTCGGCTCCCTGGTAAGAGGAACGTAAGAATTCCACTGCGGTTTCCTGATTTTTTCAACATAGATATGATTGTGGTTTTCAACAAATTATGACATCTTATAATCAAGCCGAATGGATTACCGGTATGGATGCCGGGGTGAGCGAAGGGTGACCTGATGAGCTGCAAGAGTCCTGAAGTTTGTCAACTCAACCCGCCCAAAACAGATCCGCTCAGTCCTGGGATCGGCGCCCGCGTGCCTGTGAAAAAAAGGTTCGCCTTCCGGCCCGCACTCGCCTCAATTGGATCGGGGTTGAAATTTGCCGGCTCGATTCTCGTGGATTTATGCCTTCCCAGGAGCTGTGCGGGCTGCCAGCGGATAGACACCCAGCCCCAAAGGTCCTGGTGCCTCGCGTGTTGGAAAAAGATCCCGTGGGCCATATCGCCTCTTTGCCCAATATGTGGAAGGCCCTTTACAGATTCACCCGACTCGCCGGACCACCTGTGCGGCGAATGTATCGAGCCCGCCTTCCATTTTGACACGGCCAGGTCGGCCGTACTTCATGAAGGAATCATTCGCACCCGCATCCACCAGTTTAAGTTCGGGGCGCAAATGGAATGGGCGCCTCCCCTGGTTGAGCTGCTGGAAATCGCTTATGCCGGTTGGGAATTGCCTGCACCCGACCTTATCGTTCCTGTGCCGCTGCATCTCAAACGCCTCAAGGAGAGAGGATTCAACCAATCGGGCCTCCTGGCCGGGGAGTTTGCGCGCAAAATCAAAGCGCCGGTCTCATTCGATATTATTGTACGAAAGAACCAAACCCGGCCCCAGACTCGCCTCAAACGCGGGGAGCGCCTGAAAAATGTGAAGGATGCCTTCGAGATTTCCGATAAGAAGATGGTCCGGGGCCGGCGCATTCTCCTGGTTGACGATGTTTTCACTACCGGTACGACTTTAAATGAATGCGCAAGGACGCTGAAAAGAAAGGGAGGGGCATCCGAGGTGCACGCCATCACGGTCACTCGCGCGCTGCCCGGCTAACCCGAATAGAAAGGAACGAACAGCAGTGGCAGATCACTATTAACGGAAGAGCAGGGGGAGGCTGGTAACATGGGTCTTTTAGAAGATCTTCTGGCAAGATTGGGACTCAGATCAGTAACTTGTGGGGAAATCAACGAACAAATAGCTCGCAAATCCGCGTCTGCTCCGCCGAAATCTGTTGTTCGGACCGAAAAGCAATTGCCTCAGGATATTCTCGTCACAAGGGAATACAAAGATACCCTCGATCTGATCGAGGCAAATTGTCCCATTATTCTAGTTACGGGTAAGGCCGGGACGGGTAAGTCCACATTAATCCGCTGGCTTCAAAAAAACCTGACAAAACGTTTGGCCGTCGTCGCTCCCACCGGCATAGCAGCTCTAAACGCAGGCGGTCAAACAATCCATTCATTTTGCCGATTCCCTGCCAAGGATGTACTCGATGACGATGACATAAAACCCATCTTTGATCGAAACCTCTTCAATAAACTCGATCTCCTTATAATAGATGAGGTGTCCATGGTCCGCTGTGATATCATGGACGGTATCGACAAGTTCCTAAGGCGAAACCGATCGCCATCCCTCCCGTACGGAGGGGTGCAGATCCTATTGGTAGGGCGACCTATTTCAGTTGCCTCCAGTCGTTAAGGAGAATCCCAAGAGAGTCCTCGAGGCTAAGGGTTATCAAAATATCTATTTTTTCGGCGCTTTCTGCTTGAAAGAGACCAAACTTGTCCCGATTGAGTTGACTAAGGTTTTCAGGCAAAAAGACGAGGGGTTTATCGAGCTTTTAAACAAGGTTAGGGTAGGAGAAGATCTCGATTCTGTGATAGCGCAGATAAACGATCAATGTTCGAGTAGGCCCTGCAGCCCCCCCGATGTCGTGCTCACTTGCAAAAATGACGTTGCTGATGGAATAAATATTCAGAAATTGGAGGATCTGAAAACGCCGGAATATTCATTCGAAGGCACCTTTCAAGGTGAATTTACGCAAAAGGATAGCCTCCCAGTTCCGTTAGTTTTGAAACTGAAAAAGGGTGCCCGCGTGATGTTCACGAAAAATGATGAAGGAAGGCGATGGGTCAATGGGAGTATTGGTGTCGTTTGTGACCTAACTGAGAAGACGATGAAGGTAGAGCTCATCAACGCGGCCGGAATCTGCGATGTTCAACCCGTTACATGGGAAAAGTACAAATATGTCTATCTTCCTAATGAGGACAAGATAATAGCCGAAAAGATAGGCGAATATTCTCAATATCCCCTGATATTGGCTTGGGCGATCAGTATTCACAAGAGCCAGGGCCAAACGTTCGGCAGTTGTTTAATAAATTTCGGACAGGGCGGTACTTTCGCCTATGGACAGGCTTATGTGGCATTGAGTCGATGCTGCTCTCTGAGCGGAATCAGCCTTGCGCGTCCACTCCGGAAAACCGACGTCAAGTGGGACCCCTTTATTAAAGACTTCTGTAACCGCCTTCCCACCGCTATACGCTTGAAGGAATGATGCTGCGCCCTAGGGCTGGACGGCTGAGTTCAAGGGTCTTCGATTGTATCGGCTTGGGTCTCCAGGCGAAGCACTTTTTCGCTCATCAGTTTTACGCCCCAAACCGTTAAAGTCAAAACCAGAGAGGAAACGACAAACAGGCAACTCCTGCCTTAGAAGGGGCAAAAAGAATCCAAAAATGAAATGCCGGTCTCGTAATTTCAACTACTTACCGTGGCGGGCCTTGGAACTGTCGCAGTAGTATCGATCAATTGTCTTGGTCAGACCTCGGTGGAGCATAGCTATATAGATTTCGGCGGCGACCGCTTGCTTAGGTTAGAAACCTACGATAATTCTGGTCTGCCTTGCATTTTCATAGTTTCTAAGCGGAAGTTCGTCCACGATGCAATGACCGAGGAATCATCTGACGCTATAGCAAGCCGCTTCTATCCTATCTCTTTTTCTGCCGATTGCAGGCCGTGAATAAATGAGCTTGCATAACGAATATAGTGTGCGTGGAACGGGGTCGCCTCCCCGCTTTGACGTTATCTTGTTATGTATAACGATATATGTTATATAGCTTTGCGTAATGATAAAAACCTTTGCCCAGGACTGGCTCGAAGATTTCTGGAACGACGGCAGGCACAAGCGCGTGCCTTCCGAGTTGAAAGGAAGACTTACCAGAAAGCCGGATATGCTCGAAGGTGCTTCGAAACTTCACGATCTGGCTGCCCTCCCTTCTAACCGTGTCCACTCACTGCATGGAGATCGTGAGGGTAAATATGCCGTTTCCGTGAATGGCCCTTGGCGCTTGTGCTTTCGTTTCGAAGATGGCGACGTCTACGATTTGGAACCGGTCCAGTATCACTGAAAGGAGTGCCCGAATGCTTCCCAGAAACCGCCGCCCCACTCATCCGGGAGAAATATTGAAACATGAATTCATGGAGCCCATGGGTCTTACCCAACAAAAATTAGCCGAAGCTGTCGGCATCACGCGTGTAAGGATCAACGAGATTGTTCGCGGAAAGCGTGGGGTGACGCCCGATACCGCCTTTCGTCTGGCGAGATATTTCGGGACCACGGCAGAATTCTGGCTGAATCTGCAGAGAAATACTGACATGTGGGATACGCTACAGACCCACCAGACCGATTATGATCGGATAAAATCCGTTGTCGAGGCCATAGGGCAAGAAGGGTGAGTTTGGCTGACTCGTGTTACGCCATAAACGCTTTCTTCAAAACGGTGTTTATTCTTGTGTTGTGCAGGAACCCCAAAGTTTACATTGAGTTATCCGCGTTAAGTTATTGAACATAGACGCGATTATCGTCGGGGTTTGGGCGATCTCCCAGTTCAAATCTTAATCGTAAATAGTAAGCAGCCTTAAGAGCAAGGGAGGGGCATCCGAGGTGCATGCGGTCACGGTCACTCGCGCGCTGCCCGGCTAAGCCGGAGAGAAGGGAACATGCAGAGGTGGCGCGGGCACATTAAGTCTCAACTCAGATCGAATCTACCACCTCCAGGTCGTTGAAATAGGTCCTGTAGACTCCAAAATCTCGCGAAAGAATACAGTCTGCGTGTACAAGGGCGTGGGCCCCGATGAGAAAATCTGCTAAGACATGTAGTCGCTTCGTTAGCATCGCCGCACATTGCGGGCAGGGCACTTCAAAGGCATGACCGCATCTGCCGCATAAAAAATTGTTCCTGGCACTCTTTCTTACATACTCCGCCCATCTCCTACCGGCCAGAAAAAGCGACTTTTCATCGGAATAGGCAATCTTCATCCCCGTGTCTGAAAGAAAAGACTTAAGTTCCTCCCGGGAGGTGAATCCGGCCGCAAGCTCGGCGAAAACGACCTCGCAAATGATGAGCTTCCCCCTTGATAAATGGCGGTCCAGAAGCATCTTGGATGACTCGCTAAAGGGCTCTCCCGGAATCAGGACATCCAGAATGATGTTTGTGTCAACGGACGTTATCATGTCCGCGGGCCTCCCTTAGCAGGTCGTCGCTCCGTTGCCCTCTGAGATGTTTCAGGGCGCCCACCCATTTATCAAATGGAGATTTGGTGACCACTTTACTGATGACAAGCAGGTTGTCCTTTTCCTCAAAGCCCACATCCTCACCCGGATGGACTCCCAGTCTTTCCCGGATACTCTTCGGAAGGGTGATCTGTCCCTTTGAAGTTACCTTTGCCGTGATCATGATTCACCTCTCTGTAAGGAATGGACATCCTTACTATGATAGTAAGGAATAGGCAAACCCTTGTCAACAACTATGAAGGTGGTGGAATCGCATGAGAAAAGACAGGACAAAGCAATTTAGCGCCTCGAATTCGGAATACAAAGCATGAAAGTGCGGCGGTGCATGGTCCGCCCAAAACATTTGAATTATTATCCCATTGGATTACCTGCGTTTGTGGTCGCCAGTGTCGCAGAAGTAGTTTAACATTATACGTCTTTATTCCTGATAAGAAACCTTTCGGAGATTAGGCAGCGATGGAAAGTGAGGGGCAAAAGCCCGATCAGACACTCGAGGCTGTTCGCGAGCGCGCCGACAAGTTCCAGAGCATCTTTGAGAACTCAACGATGGGTATTTTTCAGTCTACTCTGGACGGCCGCTTTCTGATGGTCAACCCGGCTTTCGCGGACATCCTCGGCTATGATTCGCCCGAGGATCTCATAGACTCGATAGGGGATATCGAGTCTCAGTTCTATCATCATGCCGGGCGGAGAGCCGAAATCCTCTCCGCCATTGAAGTAAAAGAGGGCATATCCAGGTTCTATTTAGAGCTTCGCCGAAAGGACGCCGCTATCATCACCTGCTCGCTGAGCATTCGGGCCATTCGCGATGCCAATGGCAATATCACTCACCTGGACGGCTTTATAGAGGACGTCACCAAGGCGACACTGTGGAAAAAAGAGGTCCAGGAGCGATCCGAAAACCTTACAAAGGAAAACCTTCGCCTCAGGGCACTGTTTAAAGATCGCTACCGGCTTGGGAAAATCATCGGCAAGAGCCCGGTCATGCAGGAAGTTTACGAAATCATGCTCCGGGCCGCGGGTACCGACATCAGTGTGATCATCTACGGGGAGTCCGGGACGGGAAAGGAGTTGGTCGCCCGGGCCATTCACGATATCAGCCGCCGGGGCCACAAAGAGTTCGTTCCCGTCAATTGCGGCGCCATCCCTCAACACTTGCTGGAAAGCGAGTTCTTTGGACACAGGAAAGGGGCCTATACCGGAGCCAATGCAGACGCACACGGGTATCTCGACCGGGCTGACGGGGGGACACTTTTTTTGGATGAGGTCGGAGAACTCAGCCTGGATATGCAGGTGAAGCTGCTCAGGGCAATCGATGGCGGCACCTACTCGCCTTTGGGCGACAGCCGGTCCCGTAAATCCGATTTCCGCCTGATTGCCGCTACAAACCGCAATTTAAAGGAGATGGTCAAGAGCGGTAAGATGCGGGAAGATTTTTTCTTTCGGATTGATATCGTTCCCATCGACCTGCCCCCATTGAGACACCGCCGGGAGGACATCCCATTGCTTATAGATCACTTCCTGCGCGAGCTTACAGGTTCCGACAGCCCGCCGGTTCTCCCAGGCAAGGTTCTGGAGGCTCTCTACAAATATGAGTACCCCGGCAACATCCGTGAGATGCAAAACATCCTGCAGCGCTACTTCGCAATCAAACGGCTCGATTTTCTCGGGCGCTTTGACCTGGAAGATGGGCCGCGGGAATCTGATCATGTTGAAAAGGGGATGTCTTTGCAGGAAAGAGTCGCCCTGTATGAAAAAACCGCTATTGAGAAATGCCTGGCCCTCCAAGGCTGGCACCGGGGGCGCACAGCTACCGCATTGGGCATCGACCGCAAGACCCTATATACGAAAATGAAAGCCTATGGGCTGCTTTCACCCCAAACTGGGTAGAAATAGCCCCAAGGTGCGATTTCTCTTTATTTACAATAGATTATCAGAGTCAGATCACCCAGATGGGGTGGTTTCTCCACAGTTTTCCCTTCGTTTTATCCAACCACTGTCAGGCCCAAAACCCAACTCTCCAATACTTTCAGTTAGATAGGTTCCATGGCACGGCCGATGCTCTATATGGAAGCGGCCCGACGGGCTGGCTCCGCGTTAAGAGACGCGGATAGTGCATTCGAAAAAACTCTGAAAAGTACAAAATGAGGAGAATACAGATGAATAAGCACGAGCGCATCGAGGTAAGGAAATGGGTGCAGGACGCGATCACTCTTTACGAAAATGCCGGAAAAGAGACCCTCTTGAGCGAGATCGCCGATTCCAAGGGCCGATTTGTATCGGGAGAGCGCTACATATTTGCCCTGGACCTAAACGGGACAGTGGTGGCGCATCCGATGGATCCAGCACTGACGGGTAAGAATCTGATGGATTTCAGAGATTGCGAGGGAAATGTTTTCGTTCGAAAAATTGTCGGTACCGCGAAGACCAAGGGCTATGGGTTTACAGACTACAAATGGCATAGCCCGGCATCAGATGATGAACTTCCCAAGACCGTTTTCTTCGAGCGGGTCGACGGCATCATCCTCTGCAGCGGGTTTTACGGTCCCAAAGGAAGCTTATTTGACAGCCTTTTCAAATGTTTCCAATACTATGGAGGACCGATCTGATAATGGATCGCGGAAAGGCCGTCATTTCCAGGTTGCATCCGTGACCGGCTCTGAAAATAAATTTTTAGGATTATCTCTGCAGCATTCGGCAGATCTGATGTGTGTACAGGGGTAGATCATGAAACCTGAGACTCGACACGACTGTCTGACGCAGCATCCTTTTTCAGTCGAGGAAAGCATTCCGACCGAAGCGGAATGCAGGTCCCTTTGGCTCCGCTTCGGGGTCCCGGATGAGGTCACAGTTCATTCACGAATGGTGGCTGAACTTGCCCGCATTCTTGCCGTCTATCTCAGGCGGGCTGGACTTAAGTTTGACACCGATTTGATTATGGCCGGCGGCTATCTTCACGATCTTGTAAAGGGGCGGCCGGATCACCTTGGGGTTGGAGCAGGAATATTGCAACAGATGGGCTATGCTCGGGTATCCGAAGCCCTGGCGCCGCACATGCATCCTCCAGGACCGGATGGGGCGCCCAATGAGGCCGATCTGATTTATCTGGCCGAACAGTGCATTGAGGAATACGGATTAGGCTCACTCGACTGGACATTCAAAGCACCACTCAACCTGCATAAATATTCGCCTGACAATAACGAAGAAATCACCTCCAGGGTTAATCGCGCCCGAATTATCAGAGACGGGGTTGAAAAACTTCTGGGGCTCTCATTGAGAAGTATCATTCGAAAACACAGGAGGGGAATCCTGGCGGTTTCGGTTCAGGGAATCAGGAACGTTTATCTCCTAGTGCATGGAGCTGTTGGGTTTAAGACAGATGGTGCATACCTTGCGGCGCAGGAATCGCCGCTTTGCCCCGAAGGTATTCACCAGGCCGGAGGATTGAGGGAGGAGCTTCAGGATGTACCGCTCTCAAACACTTATTGCAGCGATCTGAAGCCTGCCATTGAAACGGCGGCGATTATAGCTGAACCGCACGGGCTTGAACCCAAGGTACGGGCCGGACTGAGAGAAATCAGCGTGGGAGAGTGGGAGGGATCGACATCTGCTGAGGTCCATCAACTCTACTCAGGGCAATTTGGACACGACATGCTGCATTTCAGACCACCTGGCGGCGAGACCCTTTTCGAATGCACAACCAGGGTTATCCCGGCATTTTATGACATCTTAAATTCGACATTCGGAAATATGGCCATTGTTGGGCACTCAGTCGTGAATCGGATCATTCTCTGTCAGGTGTTGGGACTTTCTCTGGAGAGGTTATTCGAACTGGATCAGAATTACGGCAGGGCTAACCATATATATTGCGACGGACCCAATATGCGACTCAAGAGTATGAACGGTGAGGGGCGCCCCTATAGCCGTTTTAATTGAAACCTGATTTGAAACAAGGAAAGGGGAAAAAATAATGAAAAAGGTCCTGACGATCCATGCAGAGGCATGGCGACAGAGTGTGGACTCTTTGCCGATAAGTGATTAAAATACGGGGATACTGCAACGGTAAATCAACTTTTCTTCGGTCGATGCCTCATTGTGGAGGGGCATGATATGAACGAGTTGTTAGCGCCTGGGGGCAGTCTCCGGATGGTCGAAGAGGCCTTTGGCGGGGGCGCGGAGGCTGTTTACGTGGGCTCAAAGGGGTTTAGCAGGCGAAAGTGCGCCTGGGAGCTTGAAGATTCCCATATACGCGAAGCAATCGAAATCGCAGGGCGATTTGGCGGGAAGATCCGGATTGCCTTAAACGCTGAGATCCCGCCTGAGAAATGGACGCTTGTACTCGAAAAGATCGGGAAATACGCATACTGGGGCGCTGAAGGAGTTATAGTCAAAACACCCGGAGTCATGGAGCTTGTCAGGGATAGATTCCCGGAGCTGGTCATCCATGCCAGCGTCGGGTGTAATATCCAGACGGCGGCGCAAATGGCCCGATATAAAGAACATGGCGCCACGCAGATCGTTGCGAGCACGGAAATCGATACGCCGGCCAAACTCAAGACTTTCAAGGAATCCGCCGACAGGCTCGGGCTTTCAACCGAGGTGCTGATACACGGAAACAGATGTGTCGGCGGAGTCGGAAACTGCCTCTTCCACGAATTGACCAGCGACAGCTATATAAAACGCACATGCCGGGACGAAGACGGAAACGAACTGGTCGAATATGAAGGCTGGCCGGACAGAAGCGGAAGTTGCTTCAGGTTTTGCCTGCTCACCGATGAGCAGCGCAGTAAAGTGCTTAGGCAGCGCTCCGTCAGGGATGACAAAATCGAAGAAATCAATTCCCGCATCAGGCGCCATCCGAACGTTGCATTTGTCATCAATGGAAAAGAACTTTGGGACTACATGGACCTGGGTCTGCAAACCCTTAAGGTGCAGGGGAGAGAATACGCCGCCGAGATGATCGGCCGGATGATCTCCTGTTACCGGGCATTGATCGACGCCCACCGGGAAGGCAAGTCCTTTGACGACCCGGCTTTGGTCCAGCCTCAGAGTGAATTGGATCAGATCGGCATGGACCGGGACCGCGCCCGGATGCAGAAGACCGGGGAACTGCAGGCTAACATAAAAGGGTTGTTCGCCTGAACCTCCATTAGTCTCCGACGACCCCCTTATAGAAACGGTGTCCCTGATAGCTGAAAATTGCCCCATCCGGGGTGATCTCCTCCAGTTTTAGGCCTGCGGAAATCTCCTCACCTTCCCGTTTTTTGGATCCATTTATGTTTATCCATCTGTCCTCTGGTTTCTTGGAGTAAATCAGCATTGAAACGGACAAATTTGGGAGGGCGTCCCGGATTTGCGGCGCCAGTTCATACCACTTCGGCTCCTTACGGGCGGCCGGTTTACCCGAGAATTCACCCAGATCGGTAAGAGGCTGGATATCTGAAATGATCCCAGTGCCGGCCGCCGGCCGCAGAGGACGCTTTACGCGTACGGCCTGATTTTTCCCGGCCGCTTCCAAATTTGCGGTCTTGAGGCCCTTTTCTGTCCCGGCAGCTTTTGGGTTCTGAGGAGGTTTGGAGCCATCGGGCTTTTTGACGGCAACCTCATCCTTTCGGGATACGCCCGGGGTTTTGGACGGGGGTTGGGCCGGCGCCTGATCGGCGCGGGCCGGCTCAGTTTTCAGGCTTTGCATTGCTTCTTGATCTTTAAGAGGTATTTTATTTTCAGCAATGTCCCCTGGCTGGCTTTGCGTTGCTTCCTGCTTCACTTGCAACTGCGTCAGGGGCTCCGGCGGAATTACCGGGGCTGCCTGCCGGCGGGTTTCTGGAAATTGCCCACCTGAGATGCGACTGCTGGAAATGTTCTCATTTCCGCCCCATTGCCAGGGGCGCAGCCAGAAAGCAAAGAAACCGGCATTGAGAAGCAGGGTGAATACAACAACATATGGCCAGCGCGGGGAGCTTTTCGGAGGTTGCGAAGATGGGATAACAGCTACTTCGACAGGTTCTTCGAGCAGACCACGGGTCTTTCGGTTTCCGCGCGCCTGTTCTGATTTTTTTAGTGCATCCAGGATATACGACATATCTAAAGCCCCATATGATAGACTTATATAGTACCCAACCGAAAAAAATAACCACTCTGCGTCGTGCGAGCCCGTAGCGGGCAGGCCGACCGCGCGACAAGTCTATATGGAGCGCTGGGCGTTCGCGGGAGGCCTGGCTGTAGGTTGAAATTTATCGGCCGAATTCACTCCTGAGGTTTCAGTGCCCCGGTCTCCTGCTGTTGCGCCGCTGGTTGAACCCCATCCGGATTATTTGGTTCCGTCTCGGATAGGCTCGCTTCGGGGG
Source organism: Syntrophobacteraceae bacterium (assembly GCA_049520035.1). Classification (GTDB taxonomy): domain Bacteria; phylum Desulfobacterota; class Syntrophobacteria; order Syntrophobacterales; family Syntrophobacteraceae; genus SbD1. Next base: position 11,125 of record JBEKQE010000051.1, read on the forward strand.
GCTGCGGTATTGCCGGCAAAGGCTTCGACAGGCCGGGCACATGACCGGTCTTTTGGGATTCAAAACAGTTGAAAAAATAGTAAAGCAGGCCCAGCCCGGTACAGATCAGGATTACCGCCGTCAATACAGCTTTCCATTTGCGGTCCGCTCCGGACAAGGGATGCCCGAGCACCTCGCCGGCGGCTTTTGCCAGCGTGGCCCTGTCTACGATCTCGTTTTGCCTGACAAAAGCTCCCAGGAGTGCGCGATCGCAGATTATATTGATTAACCTGGGAATCCCACCGCTATAGACATATAAACTGTCCAGAGCGTCCTTTGAAAAAAGTTCGCTTCTCCCCAGGGCAACCCCAAGCCTGTGATTCACGTAAAGGAAGACGTCGGCCTTTGACAGAGCCTCGAGGTGGCAACGGGCTACGATGCGCTGGGCCAGTTGCCTCAGTTCCGGTCTTGCCAGCTTGTCCCTGAGCTCAGGCTGGCCAATAAGAATTATTTGAAGCAGCTTCCGTTCGTTTGTCTCGAGGTTGGTGAGAAGCCGGATTTGCTCGAGAACGTCATGGCTGAGGTTTTGCGCCTCGTCAATTATGAGAATGCCCTTTTTGCGTTTGGCGTTCAAATCCAGCAGGAACGCGTTTATTCTGTCAACCAGGTTCTTTATGTTCGTTTTCTTGGGGTAGCTGATGCCGAATTCGTCGCAGATCGCGGCAAGCAGTTCCGCAACCGAGAGCGCGGGATGTATGATGAAGGCCACGACGATATTCTTGTGGAGCGTTTGGAGGACCCGCCGGATGATGGTCGTTTTACCCGTGCCGACCTCGCCCGTGAGCAACACGAATCCCCCGGAGCTCCTGATCCCATAGAGTACATGAGCCAGGGCCTCCCGGTGCTGCTCGCTCATGTAGAGAAAGCGCGGATCGGGCGCAATCGAGAAAGGTGACCTTTTCATGCCGAAATATTTTCTGTACATGACTTTCCACGCGTGCAGGCCGATTTTGCAATCAATTATACCTGAAGGGCGCTGGAATCTAACAATTTTTTCCCTCGTTGGATCCGGGCTTGCACGAGCCACAATGGATCTGGACTGTCACTTGATTGGGAAATGGACTGAGCAGCTTGGACGCTTTTTGGTCACACACGGCAAGAATGCTCAACGCGCCGTTGACAAGTCCTCGGAGATGTGCCAAGAAGAATATTTGATAAATCCTCGTTAGTATGAGGCGTTTGGACGAACAGAAGCTGCAGCCCGGAAATTCGGAATCGTTACTCAGGCGGCCCCAGTTTTCCCAGGGGTTTGGTTTTTTGGACCCAGGTGCGGAGGTTTCCATAATTGGACAGTCACAGTTGTACCTGTTTGACTGATCAAGGCCCAGCGGTTTAGCCCACGAAAGAGTTTTTTCTCTTTTCTCTGCTTTGTTGCTTTCCGCTGGTCCCAAACTGAAGATGGCAGCGAAGCAGGGAATTGAATCCAGCCCCTGCCTCAATCTCTTTCATCAAAAAAATTGTCTAAATGAGACTCTCGGGCGAGGTACGGCCCGGCGGAGCCGGCATCACGGTTGAAGACCGTTTTCGCAACGGAGGGGTCGTCCGATGAGCAAAGAACCTGGGGAGGCAGGGCTATGATCAAGGGTTTGCTCGTCAAGTCCGCCAGGGTTTTCGGTGTCGACTCTCCCAATCCGAAAGTGCTGCAGGAAGTTCCCGAACAAGAGCGCCGATTGATTGATCTTTGCGTTCTCCCGGCCCAGAAGGCGTTGACTACTCTTGATACCGGCTTGCGCGGCCTGAGTTCGGAAGAGGCTGAAAAGCGCCTGGACGAGTACGGTCCAAACGAACTCTCACATGCCAGGCGTATGGGTTTCTTTGCCGACATTCTCCAGAGGTGCAGGAGTCCTCTGGTCGTTCAATTATTGATCATTGCCTCGATTTCGGGCGCTATCGGAGAGATCAAATCGGCGATTATCGTAAGCGCGATGGTTTTCCTAAGCGTCGGGCTCTCTTATATCCTGGATCGCCGTTCGAGCAAAACCGTGGAGATGCTTGGAAAGCGTGTGCAGTCACGAACTCTGGTTTTGCGCGACGGTAAGGAAACGGAAATCCGGATATCGGAAGTTGTGCCGGGCGATATCGTCCTTTTGCATGCCGGCTCAATCGTTCCGGCTGACTTGCGGCTGCTCACCGCAAAGGATTTCTTCGTAGGCCAATCGGCGCTCACCGGCGAGTCCATGGCGGTCGAAAAAACGATTTCCAGTGGGCGCGTTCAGGACCGCACCGCTTTGGAACTGACCAACGCCTGCTTTCTGGGAACCAGCGTCACCAGCGGCACAGCACGCGGTGTAGTCGTGAACACCGGGATGCGGACAATTTTCGGCTCCATCTCGGAACGACTGACCGAGCGCCGTGAAGAAACCAGTTTCGATAAGGGAGTGCGGACTTTCACTTGGCTCATGATCCGATTCATGGTGGTCATGGTTTGCGCGGTTTTCTTTATCGTTGGCATGACCAAGGGCGATTGGGTGGAAGCCCTCCTGTTTGGCCTGTCCATAGCCGTGGGTCTCACCCCGGAGATGCTGCCGATGATCGTGACGGTGAACCTTGCGAAGGGCGCGCTGACCATGGGGAAGAAAAAGGTGATCGTGAAACGTCTTCCCTCCATCCAGAACTTAGGCGCTATAGATGTGCTGTGCACGGATAAGACGGGGACCCTTACCCAGGACAAAGTGATTCTCGAGCGGCATGTGGACATCACCGGACACATAAGCGGCGACGTTTTGAATTATGCCTACCTCAACAGCTATTATCAGACCGGCCTCCGCAATCTACTCGACCGGGCCGTGGTCGAGCATTCCGATCTGGATGCCGAACAGTACTGCACTCTGGTGGACGAACTGCCCTTTGACTTTCAGCGCCGGCGCATGTCGGTCGTCGTCGATTACGAAGGCGATCACGTTCTGATATGCAAAGGAGCGGTCGAAGAGATCTACACCTGTTGCAACCAATATCAGATAGGCGACGAAGTGTATCCCCTGCTCGATATGATTAGGGAGGACCTTTTTGAGGAAGTCGAACGACTGAATAAGGACGGCTATCGGGTACTGGGAATTGCCTATCGCGAATTCCCGCGTACGAGAACCATCTATACCGTGGCGGATGAAAGCGAACTAATCCTTTTGGGGTATATCGCTTTCGTTGACCCGCCCAAGGAATCGGCCGGGCAGGCCATCGAGCTTTTGAGGCAGGCCGGCGTTGAGGTGAAGGTCGTGACCGGCGACAATGGCCTTGTTACCAGAAAGGTCTGCCGGGATGTAGGTCTGGAACCCAAAAGGGTCATTAGCGGCGCTCAACTGTCACAACTGTCGCCGGTAGAGTTTTCACGGACCGTGCTGGATGTGGATGTCTTCGTAAAAGTTACCCCGGCCCAGAAGGAGCAGATTGTCAAGGAACTGCGCAGCAGCGGCCGTGTGGTGGGATTCATGGGAGACGGGGTTAACGATGCGCCTGCCCTCAAAGCCGCTGATGTCGGGATTTCCGTGGATTCCGGGGTTGACGTCGCCAAGGAGGCCGCTGACATTGTGCTCCTCGAAAAAAGCCTCCTTGTGCTTGAAGAGGGGATTATCGAAGGCAGAAAAGTCTTTGCAAATATCGTCAAGTATATCCGGATGGGCGCGAGTTCCAATTTTGGAAACATGTTCAGCGTTGTCGGGGCGAGTTATCTGTTGCCGTTCCTTCCGATGCTTCCCGTGCAGGTCTTGACGAACAACCTCCTCTACGATTTTTCCCAGACTGGAATTCCAGCGGACAATGTGGATGAGGAACTTATCGTTAAGCCTCTCAAATGGAACATCAATACCGTCAAGCTCTTCATGGTCTTCATCGGACCTGTGAGTTCCATATTCGACTATGCAACCTTCGCGCTGATGTGGTTTTTTTTCCATTGCAGCGCCTTTGTTGATCCGGCCACAGGAGCGCAGCAAAAAGAAGCTCTGGCAAGTCTGTTCCAAACCGGGTGGTTCGTGGAATCGCTCCTGACTCAGACTTTGATCGTGCATATCATAAGGACCAGAAGGGTCCCCTTCATCGGGAGCCGTGCTTCCCTGCACCTGACCCTGACAACCCTTACCATCATGGGCATCGGCGCGTGGTTGCCATATTCACCCTTTGCGGGGAGCCTCGGAATGGTTCCGTTGCCCGCCATCTACTGGACCTGGATTGCTGCCTTCCTTTTTTCATACTCCGTTTTGACGCACATTATAAAGACATGGTTTTTCAATCGTTATGGAGGTGAGTGATTATGGATACTTTGCTTGATGCGCTTCAAGAAGGACGATTGATAGAACTGCCTGACAATAATAAAGATGATGCCCTGCAATTCCTTGCTCATATTATAGAGGCGATTCCATCTCTTCCCACCGGCATCGACGTGGTCGGGCTGGTCATGGCAAAAGAGCGTTCGACGATTTCGGCGCTTGGCAACGGCTGGGCCAGTCCCCATGTACGCGTGCCGTTTGAAGAGGACCTCATCTGCGTTGTCGGGTGGAGCCCGACAGGCATCGAGTACGCAGCCCCGGACGGGAAGCCCGTATCGATTATCGCTTTATATCTCGTGCCCGAAAACCAGCGGAACCATTTTTTGCGAGAAGTATCCATGCTGGCCAAGGCTTTAAAATCTTATCCAGGGTTCAAAAAACTGAACGCGGCCAAAGAACTGAACGAAGTCCGTGATCATCTGCTCGATCTGATCAGTACCAGCAGGGAAACAGTAGGTCCAGACACGCGGGCGCGGATGATTCAACTGCAGGCCAGGCAGATCGTTGCGTCAATTCCAGCCTATGACCTGGCAAGTCTTGTTTTGGAACCTGTGACTATTATATCCGGCCCCGGTCTCAAACACGTCGTGCTCGCTCAAGACCCCCAGCTTGTGGAATATCTCGATGGCGCTCCCCGGCTGGTCGAGCGTCTTGCTTCCGAAGGGGTTTTCCAAAACGGCGGATGGCGCATTCTGAAGCGTGGAGAAACGGCCTATCAGGGAGAACGTGTTTTGTACGACTGTCTGGCAATAAGGGTTGCGAGCAGTAATTCATCAACAGCTACAAAGTCCTGAGCAGAAGATGTTATACTGCAGGCCGTAATGCACCGTGGCAAGGATGGTCAACTGCAAGGTCTGCTCTATTGAACAGGTGAGGCCGTCGATGGGAAAATTGCTGGTCACCGGTGCAAGCGGTCTTCTGGGCTGGAATTTATGCCGCACGGCACAAGGCCGATGGGACGTATATGGCCTTGCCCGCAGGAATCAGAATCAGCTTCAGGGAGTAGAGCTTCGGCGGGCCGACCTGACCCGCTTCAAAGAGATAAAAGAAAGTCTTCAGGAAATTCGCCCTGACGCGCTAATTCATGCAGCAGCCGAATCCAACCCCAATTTTTGCCAGCTAAATCCTGCGGCATCCCACGAAATCAATGTTGAAGCCACTGCCAACCTGGCCTCCCTTTGCGCGGACCTGCGCATTCCTTTCGTCTTTATCTCATCCGACCTGGTCTTTAACGGCCTGAAGCCGCCGTACAGTGAGAATGATCCCGTCTGCCCCGTTTGTATCTATGGGGAACAGAAAGCTGAAGCCGAAAGGGCTGTGCTGGAGAGGTATCCCCAGGCATTGGTCTGTCGCATGGCTCTTATGTTCGGCGATGCCGGACAGGGTGCTGCCAGCTTCATTCAGCCCTTGATAAACGATATGAGGAATGGCCGGCAGATTAACCTCTTTATGGATGAGTACAGGACGCCGGTAAGCGCTGCGAATGCCGCTCAGGGGATTCTGCTTGGGCTTTCCAAAGCAAAAGGGATTCTGCACATCGGAGGCTTAGAGCGCATTTCCCGCTTTGATTTCGGAAAACTGCTGCGGGATATAGTCGGAGTGCCCAATGCCAAGCTTTATGCATGCACGCGGCAAAGCATCGAAATGGCCGCGCCTCGCCCGGCGGATGTTTCGCTTAGCAGCACCAGGGCCATGGCTCTTGGATTTAAGCCAGGCTCTTTGCGCAAGGAGCTTGAAAGACTGGCTTGCACCAGGCCTCCCGCGAACGCCCCGTCTCTGATCATGGACAGGTCAGGGAGAGCGTAGAGAATGGCGGCGGTCGGCCTGCCCGCTACGCGCTCGCACGACGCAGAGTGGTTATTTTTTTTCGGTAGGGTACTATATAAGTCTATCATACGAGGATTGAGAAGTTACAGCCGAGCAGATGAAAGCCTGAGACCCTGCCCCGCCCGCGTCCGACACGCTTAGCATGGCAGCGTGGCGCCGCCTTTGGCGGAATATGCCCTTGCCCATCTTCAATGCAATGCGCCGAATCTGGATTTTCCGGGGCCGGACCTCTCACTGGAAAAACCGCTATTTTGTTATCAGCCCTTTTTCCATGGCAAATGCGGTCAGTGATGAAGCGCTGTGCAGGTCGAGTTTTTTCATTAGGTTGGCGCGGTGTTTTTCAACCGTCTTGGCGCTTATGCACAGATAATCGGCAATGTCCTTGTTTCTGTAGCCCTCGGCGATCATCTTGAGAATTTCGCGCTCGCGCTGTGTGAGGGTATCCCAGGAGGTGGATGATTTGACACTCTTTCTTCCCTCAAGATACCCCTCGATTACCTTTTCCGAAATACCTGGGCTAAGATAGCTCCTGCCCGAGAAAATATTGTCTAAGGCCAGCATCAGTTCGCCGCGAGTGGCGTCCTTGAGTATGTAGCCATCCGCTCCGGTCTTAAGAGCAGTCAGAATGTGCTCCTCGGTCTTGTGAACGGTAAGAACGAGGATTTTTGTGGCGGGGTTCAGCTTTTTTATTTCCTGAATCGCCCCCACTCCATTCATCCTGGGCATCGAGAGGTCCATCAGGATCAGGTCAGGCTTGAGGGATTCGACCGAGCGGATGGCCTCCAGGCCGTCCTGCGCCTCTCCAACTACCTCGAAGGCCGGGTTGGAGGACAGAAGCATTCTCAGTCCTTCTCTGAGGATCGTGTGGTCTTCGGCGATTACGATTCTTTTTCTCTCTGGCATAGGTTAGACCTTGTAATCGGAATTTTTATCTTATTACATTTGTGAATATATTTCGCCAGAATTCGCCAGTTTTTTCCAATGCGAGACGAAAGTCCTGTAGATCCTAGAAAATACAGTATTCTAACGTCGCGATTACTGCAAACAGAGTATTTACCGCTCTGCAAGGCTATGAAAAAATAAAATTTGTTTCGATAAATATAATAGCCGGAGTCAGTCCGATTTCAATAGAAATCAACTCCTCTAAGGGGGGAAAATGTGTTTTGTCCTATTAGTGGAAGACAGTTTAACTTTTCGAAAATCGATGAGGGAAATGCTGGCGCTTCGATTTCCCGGGATCGAGATCGAGGAGGCATCCGATGGCGAGGAAGCACTCCGGAAATTGGAGAACACGAATCCCGACCTCATCTTTATGGACATCAGGCTGCCGGGCAAGAACGGTCTGGAAGTCACCAAAATAATCAAAGACACTAATTCCGACGTGGAGGTGGTCATTCTGACCAGCTATGACATTCCCGAATACAGGGCCGCCGCTTTGCGCAGCGGCGCAAGTCATTTTTTCACCAAAGGAAACGCCGGGAGCGATGAAATAGCCGATTTTGTAAGGTCCATCTTCCAACAGAGGGGCAAGGACCGATGTCTCTGGGCAGGGTTTCAGATTCCTGAAGTCATGTAGCTGTTTCTACGTTATTGGGTACAAGCATTTGAAAAATACCGCAACAATATACTTTCATTAAGTAAATCACTCTATTTAAGTTTCATTCTTTTTCTAATATGAATGGACCGTGAGTCACCCAAATCTATCGTAATATATATCCTGAGTATTAGGAGGGGAAAATGAGCGTAAACGGAGCAGATGTGACCGGTTATTTGTCTGCCGACGAGGTCAGGATGAAAATGCGGATGTCCTCCGGGTTTCTCAGGTTTCAGAAATGGCTCGTAATCTACAACCTGCTGGTCGACCCGAGGCCTCTCGCGGAAATCGCCAGGCACACGGGCCTCTCAGAGTCAAGCGTGTATAGGATTATTGCCGAGTATAACAACGGCGGTCCCGAGGCGATCGAAGCCATGGGAAAGATGGGCCACGCCTGGTTCGAACAAGCTGGAACGTTTTCAGTGTAATTCGAGTACCTGTCCTCGCCCGATCTTTGCGCTCAGGTCGGCAAGCGAATTCAGATGGACCTTTTCTTCTTCGCCCAGCCGGTAGAAAAGCTCCTTTGCGGCAGCATCCGCGCAGGTCTGGGCCATGCGCAGATACAGGTCAAGGGCCTGGATTTCGATCATCATGGCCAGTTCCAGGCAGTCCTGGGCAGACTTCAGGTAATAGTCGTTGCGGGCAAGGAAATCGTCGATTCTAAGTCCGCCTTCCATCAGGCCGTCAGGCGCGCAGAGATCCTCCGGTTCTGCGCCCAGCGATCCGAGAAGCCGCAGAAGGTTTTGTTTGTGGCTCTCCTCAGCCCTGAGAAGCTTTTCCAGGAGGTCCCGCACCTCAGCAAGTCTGCTCCTCTCAAAGACCGCCCTGTAGAATTGCTCGAGGCCTGTTTCGAACCTGCATGCGATCGCAGCCGCCTCTATGGCGGATTCATCCCCGCGCATGAACTGGAGGTGCAGTTCAGGGGGGCTCGCAGCGGTCCTGTGCTCCCAGGCCTCTATCCCGCCCTGGAGGTGAAAGACCCGGTTGAACCCACGCCTGGCCAGAAAATGGGCAGCCATCCGGCTCCTTCCGCCGACTGAGCAGTAGATGATTAAATCGCGTGCGCGATCAAGCTCTTCCATCGAGTCTACAAGCAGAGGCAGCGGAATGAGTATGGATCCGGGCAGGTGAAACTGCTCGTATTCCTCGGGCTGGCGCACGTCAATGAGCTGGTAGGTTCCTTCCCTGTGCTCGGCAATGTATATCTGAAGGTCCTCCGGGAAAATTACCGCAACCCCGGGCGGGTCTTTATCGCGCGCCATTAACCGCCTCCGTAGAGCAAGTGTTGTGTCCCGTAAAATGGTGACGAACCAACGGACCGTGGTGCAGAAAAATCAAAGCCCTTGAAGGCCTCTCAGGAATGCAAGCACGTTTCGTCCCAGCACACTGTGGTTGTAACCGCCTTCGAGCAGGCCGAAAGAACCGATGCCGAGCTTCTTGCAGGTATTGTGAACCATCCGGCCCATTTCCTGGTAGTCTTCCGTATAGAGCACGTGGCCCCAATCTTCGATATGATTGTCGAAGCCGGCAGATACGCCGATGATGTCCACATTGAGCGAGTCAAGCCGGGCGGCCACTTCGCTCAGGTAATGTTTGCGGTCGCTTTCATCGGGGTTGTGAATGGAAACATAACCTTTCCCGCCCAGGATGTTTACCGTGCCGTCGCCGTAGTGAAGGTCGAAGTCCAGGATGTGCGCCGTCTTGATGAGTCCGTTTGACCGGAGGTGTTCCAGCGCAATGGCCATATTGTTGAAATAGCAGAATCCCCAGTGATGATCGGATGAAGCGTGATGCCCCGGGGGACGAATAAGCCCGAAAGCGGGTTCATTCAGGCCGGCAATGGCGGTCTGAATGGCCGCCCCGGCGGCGAGCGCGGCAATATTGTACAGTCCTTCTCTTTCCACGCCTTGTACGAGCGATTTGGTGTGGACTGCCAGGATGTCGTCCTGACCGGCCGGAAATGCCTGATCGAGTTCAACCTCGTTGCGAATGGCCGCAAGGACTGCTTCGATTCTTCCCCGGGAAGCCGCCGGATCGCTCACATAGACACTCTTGAAATCATCGTGGGTGAATACTTTCATAATCAGATCCTCCGCTGTCAGTAGAAGTGTCCCAATCCCCAATCCGCCTGTTCCGCTTTCAGAACTATTCGGTCATCTGCTGCCTCGATCCGAGCAGACCTGTACGTTGGGCAAAGTCCCCAGGGTGATCCAGGGCGAATTGATTATGTCGAGCAGGATGAAAGTGAATCAATTGGAAGGATACTTTACCATAAGTAGGCGCAAAATGAGAGAAAATTGCAGGTAGCACTCCCCGGATAAGCGCCGTTCTTCGATTTAGCCTCGCGAAAGCACAAGAAATTCTATTTCAGCTCGCTTTCCAAAGCAAGGCTGCCGGAGGAGCCTTCCCGATCGTCCTCATATGGTTCCACCCAGAGGACATGGTTCAAGTTGAGGAAATAGACGCTTTTTTCCTTGCTTTCACCGATGGCGGTTTCGAACATGACAATGAACGGGCTGTTATCGGTTTTTCTGAAGAAGTCGGAAATGCGCCTGCAGGAGCCGATATTGATATAGCCCCGGAAAACGCTTCCATCCCTCATAGTGATGTTCACCCGCCGGGCATTCATTTCTCTCATCCTTTTGCCCCTTCAAACCATTTACGAATCCGCTTCAATGGTTCCAACGTCTTCATGACAGGCTGAAAGCCAGCTCCTTTTTACTTCGCGCCCGGAGTGAGCGCAAGGAAGTTTTTTCCGTCTTGACCTGCCGCAATAGAGATGCAAGGATTAAACCATTCTCTTTTGTGCTGGTGGTTGATATATAAGTTCGGAAATAAAGTCGAATTACTTGAATGAGGAAACGGCCACCGGTTCAGCCGCTTTCGCGGAGAGTTTATGGGCGACAAGTCTTTTGATTTCTACCGGACTGTATCAGAGGAACTCGATCCCGAAAGGCTGCAGCGAAAATTCCTGACGGCCCTGCTGGATTTGCAAAACGTAGAGCGCGGTTCCATATGGGTGAGGAGCGAAAGAGGCTACACATGCATCGAAGCAGTCGGAGCGCAAAGTGAGCGCATCAAGTCAATGACCATCGATTTCGGCCGATCCAGTATTGTCGGCTGGGTTATCGAAAACGGCAAAATGACTGTTGCCGAACCGGGTAAAGACGCGCGTCACTACAGGCAGGCCGAGGAGAAAATCGACGTTAAGAGCAGCCTTATCCTTTGTTTTCCACTATTTCTCAGAACCGGCGAAGTCTACGGGGCAGTCCAGATAATCGACACAAGCGCCGGTGGAAACCGCCTCAACCTTGAGAAAAACTATCTCGAACTGCTCCAGCAGCTTATAGACATCGGATCGATAGCGCTGAGCAATTCGCTGGTTTTCTGCGAGCAGGTGAAAGAGAACCTGAAGCTCAGGCAGACCCTGAGAGCGATCCGCGAACAGGACCTGCTCATTGGGAAGAGCGCCGCTTTGCTGGGGGCGAGGAAAAGGGCCGCAGAGTATGCAAGGACGGATTTTCCCGTGCTGATTACAGGCGAAAGCGGCTCAGGCAAGGAGCTTCTGGCCAGAGAAATTCACCGGCTGAGCGGCAGGAGCGGCGGTGCTTTTCTGGCTCAGAACTGTAGTTGCATTCCGGACACTCTGCTCGAAAGCGAGCTTTTCGGTCATGAAAAAGGGGCCTTTACGGGGGCTTCCAAGACTAAGTTGGGACTTTTTGAGGCCGCAAACGACGGGACCGTTTTCCTCGACGAGATCGGCGACATGGCCCTTCAGCTCCAGGCCAGGATTTTGCGCGTGATCCAGGACGGCGAAATCAAGCCCGTTGGCAGCGTACACCCCAAAAAGGTGAACGTACGGATCATTTCCGCTACCAATCGTGACCTGCAAAGTGAAATCGCCAGGGAAAACTTCCGGGAGGACCTGTTCTACCGATTGAACGTCTTGCCGCTGCATGTCCCCTCTTTGCGCGAAAGACTGGAGGACATACCCCTGCTTTTAGACCACTTTGTGAACAGTGAGGCGCTGCGGCTCGGGACCGCCCGCAAGACTTTTTCGAAAGATGCGCTCGATTTTCTCCTTGAATACGAGTGGCCCGGAAACGTTCGCGAACTCGAGAATTTTGTCAAACACATCATCGTTATCACCCCTGGAGACCTCATAACGCGCAAAGATCTTGCCAACCACTTTTTCTCTATAACCCCGAATGCGTGCGGCACATTGGAACAGCGGCCGGACCAAAAGAAAAGGCCGGCTGAAGAGAGCAAAGCGGCGCCGGCCGGTTTTTTTGACGGGTACTCCTGGGAGGAGTTGGAGCGCGGGTATGTTATTCACCTTCTCGAAAAAAACAAATGGCACATAACACGGGCCGCAAAAGAAGCGGGCGTGAATCGTTCGACCTTCGATTCGAGGATGAAAAAACTCAATATCCGAAAATAAACCAAAGGCCATATCAATCCCGGAATGAAACCTATCCTGATAAATGAAAAAATCACTATCGCCAAAGATCTGCATGGCAGGTGGGGCGAGGCGCTCAGGACCGATCCAGGTATAGCGGCCCAACTCGAGGGGCTCTCGGCCAGAGTGGAAGCTTCGAGCAATTTCTGCCTCATCTCAGGAGTTGCCCGGGCATGCAGGCTGTGTGACCGGGAGGAGGGCGGAAGCTGCTGCGGGGCTGGAATCGAGGACCGCTACAGCCCCGAGCTCCTGTTGATAAACCTTCTGCTTGGGGTCACCCTGCCCGAATCGCGGAATTCGGCAAAGAGTTGCCATTTTTGGGGGGAGCGCGGCTGTGTCCTGCCGGCCCGGGAGATTCTCTGCGTGAATTACCTCTGCTCCAGGCTGCAAAAAACCATCGCGCCGGAAAAATTGTTCCAGCTTCAGGAAGCAAACGGATCGGAAATGGAACTCCTTTTTCTACTCCACGACAGAATCAGGAACTTTATCAGGCAAAAAAGCACATGAAATCAAACAATCTGCGCAGAACCATTGAGCTAACGGCAAACTACTTTGACGCGCGCAAGGTCGGCTGCTTCGGAAACGCCGGCTATCGGAAGACCACGGACCTTTCCAAATTCTGCGCCTGCATAGAGGACCTTACCAACTCAGGGATTATCGGACCGCAGAGCACCGTATTCACCGATCTGGGGTGTGGGGACGGCAGGGTAAATCTTCTGATGAGCTATTTCGTCAGGCTTTCCATCGGCTTGGAAATCGACTCGGAAATTCTTTCCGAATACGGACCGAGAAAAAACGAGTTGATTTCCCTTCTGAAGAGCGAAGGTGCGGTCCTGCCACCCGAAAATATTTTCCTTATGCAGGGAAACTCACTCGACGACAGGGCCTTTGATGAGATTCGGTCCAGGACAGGGGTGGATTTCGCCGACGTAGACCTTTTTTATACCTACATTACACTCCACGACGTTTTTGCCGAAAGGATCGCCGAGCGCGGCCGCCCGGGGGCCCACTACCTTGTCTACGGCTTCAGCAGGGTCCTTCCCGGCTACGAATCATTAGAGCTGGTAAACCCGGACGTCGGCGCCCAGGCAATAGCGGCCCTTTTCAGGAAAAAAGGGTGATCGGTGAACTGGTCGCTTCTTGACTTGTGTATCGGCACACCAACCTCAGTGGCAAACTGTGTTGAATTTGTTGAATTCAACGGCATGGAAATGTAGTATCATTAAAATGGTGCCGAAAACTATTCTGAGTGCGGGACATCTAATGCGAAAACGAACAAGTTATAATCCGAAACGCCAGATACGGCAGGTTTTAGATCCCGATTACTTGAAATGGCTTGCCGACTCCGTTAACTACGGCGGCAACCCCGAACACAAGAGGAAGCCAGGAGATTTCGGTTTGATGCCGCCTTCGCAGCCACACGCTGATAAGACGTTGTGCGATGCAGTTGGAATCTTCACCAGAGTAGAAGCAACAAGACTGCTCAGGGAGGGGATCAGAAAAGGATTGATCAGCGAGGGCAAGCGAAACAGATACCCTCAAAACATCTGGGTCGTGACCGAAGATGGGTGGCCTTTGGAAGCCCAACTCGAAAATGTGGAAAGAGGAACTTATCATGGATATCCCCTGCCGGAAGCCGACCCATTTCGCGAAGAAGTATTAGCAAAATGGAAGGTATTATGAGCGGTTTTTCTATCGATTTCCAATGGCTGGCGCGAGAATATGGGGACGAGGTCGCCCGCTCCACCTTAGCTGAAATCACGATCACTGCCAGTGGGTGGAAGGCTACGCAGATAGAGGACCTGCTGGCAAAGACGGTCCGGCCGGGCGTGCGGGTTTCCGCTTTTGCTCTGGCGCAATGGTTCGTGTCCAATTGGTGGAGACTGCTCTGGGAGCCCGAAAGGGATACCACTTCATGGAGGATGAGCCACAAAGTCGGGGCTGCCGGAGAGGGTTACCTCTGGCCCGACCTTACCTTCGTGAGTGACGGAGAAGCGGTTCTGGTTCGCGGCAGACCATCACCCCTCAAATCAGAACAACCTGTCCGCTACCTGAACAGCTTCGATGTATTCGTCCCTGTCCACGAATTTGAAGGCGGAATGGATTCTTTTGTCGAGGCAGTTGTCGGAAGACTGGCAGATACCGGGATAGACGCGGCAGGACTTGATTCGCTCTGGAGGGAAGTTCTCGCTGAGCGGCGCGATTCGGATCTGGCAACTTGGCGCAAGCTTGAAGCAATTGTGGGATATGATCCCGATGATGCCCCTGACCAAATTATCGAAGCCCTCCAAAGGGCTGAATTAGAATATGGATCAGGCGCCGTTGAGGAAATAGCGGCAGAGTCCATGGAGAACGCCCTTGCCGACATTGAGGTCCTTTGGGGCGAGCCGCGCAGGAAAGCCTTACAACTCGTTATACCTTCTTTCAATCATCTGAAGAGGCGAATCAGTGAGGAAATAAGATCATCGCTCTTTCCCTGGGAAAAGGCTACGGAGGCGGCACGGATAGTTCGTGAGGTTTGGTCGTTGGGTCCTGGGCCGGTTTCGACATCAACCCTCGCTCAAGTTTTAGAAATCAAAAAAGGCTCTTTAGAAGATGCAATCGATGTGAAAGGGCCGATGAATGCCGGTTTTCGCGATGGCAACTTGGACAGCCTTAGCGTTTTCCTGAAGAGCACCATTCAGGTCAGCCGCCGCTTCGCATTGCTACGGCTTGTTGGAGACCACCTGGCAGCTCCGCAGAGTGATAGATTGCTTCCGGCTACTCCAAAAACCAGGACTCAACGTCAAAAATTCCAGAGAGCATTCGCACAGGAATTTCTTTGCCCATATTCAGATTTGGTTAGCTATCTAAATTCATCGGAGCCAAGTGACGAAGCCATAGAAGTTGCCGCGAACCATTTCGAAGTTTCTGAACGAATGGTCGAGACACTCTTGGTAAACAAGGGCGATCTCGAACGTTCATGCCTCCCCTGCCCGTAGTTTTGGGCTTTCTGACCTCAGGTCGTCATGATCAAATTAAGCTGGCTACGTTGTGTGTGAAGAGTGAAGAGAGAGGGGTCGCACCTAAGTGAAGAGAGTGAAAAGAGAGAGGGGTCGCACCTACACTTTTCACACTCCACACTCCCTCTCATACGAAGTTGCGTTCAAGTTAGTATCAAGAGAAGCTGAAAAGCTCGGGGAGCTTTGCCCCCCGAACCCTCACTTCGTTCGGGTTCGCGCTTACACATTGGACCGATGCTCGACGCTTCAAGTTCGCGCCCGATCTTTTGAGAGGGCGCACCCCCTCGCAGCTTCGCTGCTCTATATGGCGCTGCGGCGAGGCCCAGCAAGTGCTGGGCAACCGCCGCCAGCGCCGAGCGCTTGGTCGCGCGCAGACGTGCGCGGCCAAATCTTGCGGGGTGCGGGGGAACCCTCACTATGGTCGGGCTCGCGTTTGACACTCGAAGCAACGTAAAATGCTTCAAGTTTAGCGTCCGATCTTTTGCGAGGACGCTCACTTCCCCGCTCTTTTCGATTGCTTCAACTTGAGCGCAACTTAGTATCAAACATCCCAACAGGTTTGCGCACAGATTTGCTCTTTTTCATCTCCCCATCAAACAGCCCGCGTCTGCCCCGCCATTGTCAGGAGTGTCGGTGTGACCCCTCTCTCTTCTCGCTCCGACCAGGTCGTGGTAAATGGGGTCAAGGATTCGAGGTGTTTCATCAATGATAAGCGAAATAGCCCCCAGTTCCTTCCCGATCTCGGTTACGGCGAGGGTATGAAAAACAGAGAGTTGA
>JBEKQE010000052.1:0-26926 GCA_049520035.1 Syntrophobacteraceae bacterium
TAGGGACTCCCCGGCTTCGCTTGTCTCCATTCCGGAGACAATGACGCACACCTATGCCCTAAGCCAATAGCGGCTTGGTTTCAAGCCGGCCATTTTGGCTGGTTTCTTGACCGGCGCCAATATATGGTGGTACTTGTGAGTTATCATCCGCCAGGAAAGGAATATCTATGAAGAAGGATGAAATTGACGAACTGCGTCCGGAGTATCGCCGTGAGGACTTGGGGCCGGGTGTTCGGGGGAAGTATTTGGAAGATTATCGGACAGGGACTAACCTGGTGCTGCTCAGCCCGGATGTAGCAAAGGCGTTTCCAACCGAGAAAGCCGTTAACGAAGCGCTTCGGTCGCTGATCGAGGTGGCGCAAAGATCGGTTGCCACAACAAAGCGCTCCGGACGACAACCGAAAGACTCTTAGCCTTGATGTTCACAACACCGAACCCTAAGTTTGCGCCCTTGCTTGCCGTCCCATTCTTAATCTTTGCCACGGCAGGTGAATACCAATGCAGATACATTGGGGGCTCGATTTTCCCCACTTCTTAGCACCGTTGTTAGCATGGGATGAAATTATCATTGAGGAATTCGATTTCTTCCCGCTTCCCGCTTCCCGCTTCCCGCTTCCCGCTTCCCGCTTAGAAGAGTTTTGGGTTTTGAGTTTTTAGTTTTGAGTTACTAAAAACTGACAACTAGTAACTAAAAACTCTTCAGCTTCCCGCTTCCTGCTTCTTGCTTCCTGCTCCCTGCTCCCTGCTTCCCGCTTCCTGCTCCCCGCTTCATTGTTTATCCGTGCGGCAAAAGAATGCTACTTGGAGGTCGGTTGACCTCGCATCTGGTCGAGTATCGCATAGGCGATACGGCGCTGGTTTTCATTGTAGAACTTGAGGTAATGGTATGCGTGGGAATCCTCGAAGCCGCGCAAGGTTTTATGCTCTCCTCCGAAACCCGGATCGATCATCCTTACATCGTTTTCGATGGCATAGACTATGGGGTAATAGTAGCAGGTGGCAAAATGCAGGAAGGGCACTTCACGCAAGCTCCCCCAGTATCTGCCGTAAAGCTTTTCGGCTTTATTATAGAAAAGGGCCATCGCAATCCGCTTTCCCGACATTTGAGATACCGAGAAACTGCACCTGTGACGGAAATTTTCGCCAAGAAGCTTGAAGAAGGATTCGTTCAGAAAGGGCCTTATTCCGGGGCCCATGTGCTTGATCCATGTCCGCCTGTAGAGCAGGTAAAGTTCTTCGTAGAACGAGGCAGGGGCGCTCGCGCCCTGTACCATACTGAGGTCGATTCCGGAGTTTTGAATGGCGCGCCACTCCCGCTTAATTTTGGTCCTGCGGCTGGATTTAAAGGAGAGAAGGAAATCGTCGAAACTGCGGTATCCCCGATTGAACCAGAGCAGGTGCGCGCTGCTCAGCCGCAGATATCCGTGTTCGGCAAGGATGGAGTGCAGCTCGGACTCCTGGTCGACAAAGTAAAAGCGGGTTGTGGACAGGCCGCGTTCTTTTGAAATCTCATCGATTTTGTCGAGCAGATCGGCGAAAATCCGCGAGCGATCCAGGCGCGAGCCAACCAGGAAATCATAGCCGGGTACGGGTGTATAGGGGATACTCCCTACAAGGCCCGAGCCGAACGGCAAACCTGTAAGCTCCGTCAAAAACTCGATCAGCCCACCGTCTCCGAACTCCACCCAGGCGCGATCTCGCTGATAGAGAGGAGCGATTGCTATAATTTTCGATCCATCATAGAGCGCCAGGTGTGCCGGAATATAGCCTCTATCCGCCGAGATCGACCCGGACTTCTCAAGGGCGTGCAGGTACTCAAACTCCAGCATCGGGGCCGCATGAAAAGCGAGACTGTTCCACTCCTGCGATGGAATCTGCTCAATGCGCGAGAATATCTTTACCCGGTTTTCCATCTGGCGGGATGAATTCTCCTGTACTATTTTATACAGTGCTCAAGGCAAATATAATTACCGTATCGCATTGTACCACAACGCCAAGGCAATGTGCTTGCAGGTCAAGATTTTCCAGGCCGCCGATACGAATGTCCGAAGGAGATCAAGATGCTTCCCGATCCAATCTCATCATTTATCAACGACCACCTCGAGAGCTTTGTACTGGAACTGGCGCAATTCCTTTCGATTCCGAGCGTGAGTACTCTGAGCGAGCACGAGAAAGACGTTCTGATTGCTGCCGAATGGGTGCTCGACCAGGTAAAGAGGTGCGGATTCACCGGAAGGGTCTATCCTACCGAGCGCCATCCGATAGTGCTTGCGCGTTCGCCCGAAGTCCCCGGCGCGCCCGTTCTGCTCATCTACGGCCATTATGACGTCCAGCCGCCCGATCCCCTCGATGAATGGCAAACCCCTGCCTTTTCTCCCGATGTTCGGGATGGTTACATATACGCCCGCGGCGCGACCGACGACAAAGGCCAGTTTTTCACCTATATCAAGGCCATAGAGGCCGTGCTGCGCACAGGACAAAAACTTCCGCTCAATCTGATTATCCTGGCGGAAGGTGAGGAGGAGATCGGAAGCCCAAACCTGGAAAAATTTCTGATGCATCACCGCGATGAGCTGCGCGCAAACGCTGGTGCGATCTCGGACGGCTCACAATTTGCCCATGGAATTCCCGCCATCACTTATGGCTTGCGTGGCTTGAGCTATCTGCAGGTGGATATCCGCGGACCGCGTTTCGATCTGCATTCGGGTTCCTTCGGCGGCATTATCTATAATCCTGCCCAGGTATTGGTGGACATTCTCCAAAAACTCAAGAACACCGATGGAACGGTAGCCCTTCCCGGTTTCTATGATGACGCGCTTGCTCCTGAGAACTGGGAAAGGGAGGAAATGGCCTCTCTTGCTGTCGATATACAGTCTCTGAAGGATTACCTCGGGGTTTCCGAACTTACAGGAGAGCCGGGATACTCTTTTCCCGAGCGCAGGACAGCCAGGCCCACGTTGGATATCAACGGACTGTGGGGCGGCTTCTCCGGTGAGGGAGCAAAAACGATAATTCCGGCAAAGGCAGGGGCAAAAGTGAGTATGCGGCTGGTTCCGAACCAGGTCCCCGAGAAAATAGACCGGTTGTTTCACGAGTTCGTAACCGCTAACTGTCCTCACGGGGTCAGCGCAAAAGTTACCACTCTCCACGGCGCCGATCCCGTCCTGGTCCCAAGAAACACCCCCGCAATGCGGGCGGCCGAAAAAGCAATAGAGACAGGGTTCGGCAAAAAGCCGGTATTTATAAGGGAGGGTGGTTCAATTCCCGTCGTCAACCTGATCAAGAAACATCTCGGACAGGAGAACATCCTGCTCCTGGGCTGGGGAAGTCCGAACGACGGCGCTCATTCTCCCAACGAACGATTTTACATCAAAGATTTTTATCGGGGAATCCGCTCGGCAGCCGCCCTTTTCCATGCAATGGCGGGATAAATGAAAAACTCCACGCCCCGCGAGGTTATTCGGGCGACTTCATGAGCCACTGAAGCCGGTCGGGCGGTTTTAGTTTCTTGTTTTTGACAAAAACAATGCTGATCCGGCGATTCCTGACATCATCGGGCGAGTCAGTGAAAAGAGGCACTTTATCTGCAAAACCCACAACCCTGCAAATCCGGCCCGGTTCGATGCCGGCCTGTTGCAGTTCGCGCCTGGCCGAGGAGGCCCTCGCGACGGATAGTTCCCAGTTTGAAATCTGTTCGCTCCGCGTCGGTGAAGAATCAGTATGCCCTTCCACCGCAATTTCGTTAGGAAAATTCTTAAGAATGGACGCAACCGTGCGAACCATTTGCGCGCCCAGGTCCGTGAGTTGAGCGCTTCCGGCGGGAAAGATCGGGTTTTGTTGTGAGTCCACGATCTGAATCCGGATGCCCTCATCTGTTATAGCAATAAAAAATTGTTCCTTCCCTACCTGCACATTTTGGTCAATTCCGGTCATCAGTTTTGTGGCAAGATCGTCATTGGTGACACCGCTTTGGTGCTCCCCCGTGTCAATCACATCTTCGCCTCCGAGATTCTGCCCGGCGGGCCTCGCCCCACCCTCTTGCATGAATGATTTTCCACTTTTTTCAAAGAGGCTGAAATGTTTGAAATACATAGCCAAAACCGCCCTTTTCTCCTGAGAAGTCATGTTCACTAGCCACATCAGCAGAAAGAAGGCCATCATGGCGGTAACGAAGTCGGCGTAAGCCACCTTCCAGCTTCCCCCGTGTTGTTCGGCGTGGGCCTTTTTTACTCTTTTTATGATGACTTTTTTGGGCTTGTCTTCTTCCATGCCTATTTTTTCTTGGCCTTCTTCACCACGGCCTCGAGTTCCAGGAAAGAGGGCCTCAGATCCCCCGGAACTACCCTTCTCGCAAACTCGATTGCTACCTGCGGAGAAGGAGTATTTATGAACGCAAGCAAAGCCTCTTTGATGACCGTTAGAAATTCCCGGTCCTCATTGGCGACATGCTCGAGGTTGCGCGACATCGGCCCCACAAAACCGTAGCACAACAGAACACCCAGGAAAGTGCCGACCAGTGCCGCGCCTATGCTGTGGCCGAGCACTTCGGGAGGCTCGCTGATTTTTTTCATCGTGAGTACGACACCCAGCACGGCGGCCACAATACCAAGCCCTGGGAGTGCGTCGGCTACATTGGCGATGCTCTTGGCCGGTGTGAGGGCTTCCTCGTAATGCGCCTCGATTTCGTAGTCCAGAAGAGAACCCATTTCGTGCGCTTCTATATCCGTTATGGTGAGAGTACGCAAGGTGTCGGCAAGAAAGTCCAGAGCGTGGTTATTCTTGAGAAAACTCGGGTGCTTTTGAAAAATTGCGCTTTTTCCCGGTTCGTCCAGATCGCTTTCAATCGAAACGAGCCCTTCCTTCCTGATCTTGTAAAATATCTCGCTCAGCAGGACAAGGGCATCCATGTAGTCACTGCGGGAGTAGATCCTGCTCTTTAGCATGCGCATTAAAGCGCCCTGAACCGCTTTGATCACTTTCATGGGCGATGAAATGATAAAACCGCCTATGGCGGCGCCGAATATAATAAGCAGTTCCGCAGGCTGAATCAGAAGACTGATATTCCCCTGCTCCATCAGGTATCCGCCAAGGACCGAACCCAGAACTATCGCCATTCCAATAAAGACAAACATTTAGGGCGTTCTGCTCCTTTTCTTCCGGAGAATTTCGCGCTGCTTGTGGAAAACATATTTTGCGATCTGCTCGCGGATATCATCGTCAATATCGGTAAACTCGATACAAAGTTGAAACTTTTCGTTTGCGGCATCGCATTTAACCACTTTTCCATATACGTAAAAAATCATAAGGGGAGCGGTCGGAAGCATCAGCCTTATTTCGACAAGATCATCCAAGGCACGGCACTCGCTGGAAGATGTGCTCAGTCCTCCGGCGCTGATGTTGACCCTCGCGAAATCGAGTTCTCTGTGGCCGTCCGATGGGAATGCAAGCAACCTGATGATTGAGTCGAGCTTGGAGTTTAGTATCTGCAAACAAGCCGAGAGGACCTCATCTTGGATTTCGGGCATCTCCGGATGCTCTCTCAAAGCGGATTCGATCACAATGCGCGACCTGAGGCTATGCCGTTCTTTTTCCAAAACCGGGCGAATCCTGACGGGCAGAAATGCGCTCACTCTGGCGTATTCTCTCAACGAGCGATACGACTTATCCTCGTCTAATTCTTGAAAACGATCCATTTTTAGAAGAACCTCCAAGCGCCCAAAATCTGAAGGGATTCTCGCCTATACCACCTGATTCTACGGAATCCGCTCCTCCATGCAATAACATCACAAGAAAAATCGGTTGTTTTATGATCCGTCATAAAGGAAAAAACTGTTTTGAGAAAAGTATCGGAGGGCAATGGACATACAAAGTCAGGCCAACAGTTCCCCCTGCCGGGCCCGTGGAGGACTTGCACCTTCACGCAGATGCGCCCTGCCGGCCGCACCAACAAAAAAGGCGGCACCAGACCGGTCCCGCCACACAGGTAAATCCAAATAAAGAAAAACTCGCGCTATCCCAGGTAGAACCCTGTCGGGTCGATATTGCGAAGAACGGTTATCTCCTCTTCGGTGGGCGGAGTGGTTTCTCGAACATCAGGCGAAACCTTCAGATCGAAGGAGCAGTTGGCCTTTACCTTCTCGACCGACTGCCCGGGGAAGTATTCAGTAAGGTACATTTCGCATGTCTTCGCGTCGAACTTGTAGACACCCATCGTGCTGACAACGACATCAGGACCCCCGCCGATCATCCCGGCGCGCTGCCGTGCGCCTGGACCATCGAGGAACCCGGGCGTGGTGAGATAGTCGACCGTTTCAACAAATTTCTTTGGGTCCTGAGGCATAATGGCGAGCACGCGTTTGCCGGAAGTCGCCATGTCGTTTGCGCCGCCGCTTCCAGCGAAATATGTGAAGGACTCGGGCTTTGTCCAATCGCCTACACCGGTGGAATTGATATTTCCATATTTATCGATCTGCGCGCCTCCAATGAAGGCGACATCAACTTCACCTCTCTGAAGGGCAGCCATGGTGGAAAGCATCCCAAAAGTTGCGTCGCCGTTACAGAAAAGGGCCGGGTCGTCTACTGTGATAGCAAGTCCCGGAGGCGCGGTCGCACGGATGGACCCACCCTCAGTGAAAAGAATCATATTGGGCGCGTGAGTGAACATTGCAAAGCTTACCACAACCAGTGGCAGGCCGACACCGGCGAATACCACCTCGCCATCTCTGATTTCCTTTGCGCAGCGTACGACCATAAGTTCAGTCAACTTGTAATTACTGGTATGCATTGAGTCTTCTCCTTTGCGATCCTATGGCCAAGCCTAAGCCTTGATATATTCGTCTGTGTATTGCGGCACACCCTTCCAGACACCCGGATCATGAAAACCATAATCGACCTGGAATTTCGGCTTGAACCCGAGAGTGGGCTTGAGCCGATCCAGGCCTTGCTGGCCGAATTTCTGGATATATTTCTTTATGTATGCGCTCTGGTCTTCACAGCCATATACCCACTCGTCCAGGAATTTGGGGAGAAGCTCCGCGTTTCTTTCATATTTGCCCTGATACTGCGAGAACCTTATATCCAGTCCGTAATAGCCGCGGCATGCCGAGGGATGAGCACCCCACGGACAATGTACGACCCCCAGTGTCTTGAAATATGGGACAACCGTTCGGTCCGGGTCGGCCCTGACCACTTCCGGTTCGACTATCTCTTCCGCCGTGACTATAACTCCGCGTTTGGCGCCCATGGCCCCGAATTCATCAGTAACCCCACGGGTACCCCAGGACATGACATTTCCCAGCGTGTCGGCAACCTGAGCGTGGATAATAGCCACATCGGCGTTCCACGCGCGCACAACAGTGATCTCCTCACCAGTGAAGGGGTCTTTTACAACCGTAAGGTCAACGGGATTGTACTTGAGCATGTCGGTACCGATATTACCGCGTACCGGCAGGAAGGGCACACCCATGAAGCCGGCGATCAGAGCGCTGGTGGCGGCAAAATTGGAAAGGTCAAACCTTTTAGTCATCTTCGACTGGAAGGCCCGGCGAACTGCATAGGGCGCTTTTACATACCAGTTCATGATCCAGGCGGAATGAATCTCCTTGACGCATCCCGCGCCAACCAGGAGGTCCAGCCCGCCAACGTCTGTAGAGGATTCCACGGTGGTCAGGTTTTTCTTTTTCTGCCGGATGATTTCGTGGGTGATGGCCATGGGAACCATGATCTGAAAGCCACCATAGTAGATAGTGTCGCCATCTTTAACGTATTTGGATACCGCTTCCTTGAGACTCATCAACTTGCTAACAGCCATTTTTATCCTCCGTGTCTTATTGAATGAAAATTAAAAGTACAGCTCGAAAGATAGTCCCTGAAGCGATCACCTCCTTACTAGGGTTCTACATATCCCCTCTTGATCCGTTCGTTGTAACAGTCGCGGCATAAAAAATATACTTGAACGTTTCCGCACCCGGTTCCATACAGTTGAAGAAGGAAAGTGCATGTTTCGCAACTCTGCAGCATGCAGCGTGAATCGCAGAATTCAAACTCCTCTTCGGGTCGCCCACACTCATCACATGTGTTTGACAATCCGTCCCCCATAGCTTATCAGAAAACGATGCAGCGGCGCGCATGCGCAGGCAGGCGCCATTCCGCAGGTTGAATGCCGGCAAAGGCAAGAAGGACCGGAAATAAAAAAGGCAGCACGCAGGCAGGACGGAACCGCAGCGATAACGCCATTCGAATTCGATTAGTCAGTTACAGTCACTTTAGCAGGAAAACGTACACGATTGTAAATGATTGCTGCCAGTTAGCTGCTTTCATTTTTTGATTTGCGATTCAACGCACGTGATTATTCTCACAAATGTGCCTTTCTGTCAACAATAATTTTTCCATTCCGGCAGGGTGGCGGGTGAAATCGTCTTGTACACTTTAGTTGTCATCTAGACGCTCTTTGGGTATGCCATAAAAAGTTCCGGTTTGTTAGACAAGAGACGCAAACCTGCCCTTTCCATGATTTAGTGTGTCCACGGGACATGGAGCACTGTGGTCAATGGTTGGGTTTATTCGGGTTTTACTGCGCCGACGATGCAGTCCATTCTCTCCCCGGAGCGAAGGAGCCTGACATCCGTGAAGCCTGCTTCTTTCAGCCCTTGTTTCACTTCATGAAAGGTGTAAGTGTCCCCACCCTGCGTATTTACCAGCATATTTATTGCGAACATCGCCCCTTCCGGAGGCCGGGTTCGTTGTTCATCCATTATGTGGTCGCGAATCATGAGCATGCCGCCGGGCACCAGGGATCGATAAGCCTTCCTGTAGAGTTCCAGGTTCTGTTGGCGGCTGTTCTGGTGAATTATCGCAGAAAGCAGGGCCAGATCGCATCCGCCGGGCAGATCGCCGGAATAGAAGTCCCCGGCGATCAGTTCGACGCGGTCCTGTAAACCTTCCGAGGAAAGCCGCTCACCCGCTATTGGAATTACATCTTTCAAGTCAAACAGGATTGCCTTCAATTGAGGGTTGTGTCTTAGAAATGCAATAGTGTAAGTCCCTGATCCTCCGCCAATATCCAGCAGCTTCCGGTAGCCGCGCAAGTCCAGAGAACCGGCTATATCCTCCGAGAGAACTCTGCCGATAACGTGCATCGCCCCGATGAAAGCCCGCCTGCTGTCAATGTCCATTGGCCTTGGTGGTTTCTCGTCGGAGCCGGGACCATTTTTGACAACCTCGGTCAAATCGCTCCAACTGACCCACAGACGGCTCATATGGAGCAACATTGGAAGCGCGGAGGCGGGGTGTTTTGAAGAATATAAAGCGCCCTCCCCGGTGAGCGAATAGACCCCTGCGTCCTTATTGAGCAGTCCGATTGTAACGAGACAGTCCAAGACCCTTGCGAGTGCTCTCCGGTCGAGACCTAATTTTTCGGCGATCTTTTCTACGCTCGTGAAAGAGTCCTGGATAATGGTAAAAAGATCCAGTTCAGCGGCGGTCAAAATAATCCTGCTCCGCATAAAGGCCCTGGCTACCGCCATAATGTCTTCTTTTTCTTCCATGCAGGTTCCTCTAATCGTAAAGGTTTATTGGTTTATAAACATCAGCAACGCCCGGTTGAATCGTTCCGTAGCTTCCAGATGGGGTATGTGGCCGACGTCTGGGATCTCTACGAGTGTAGCGCCAGGAATGAGCTTAAGCATCTTCCTGCCCAATTCAGGATACTGCCCTGCCATCGATAATAGCTCCTTTTTCACCCGAGCCTTACCGACCACAGTCCGGTCCGCCTGACCTATCACCAAAAGGGTCTTTGCTTTTATATCGGCAAACTCGTGGCAGACCGGCTGCTCGTAGATCATCTGGTAGGTGAGCGCGGAAGACATGGCCAGGCGAGGATATTCGGCGCTCATCATCCATCGGGCGGCGACCATTACGTACTCGTCATACTCGGATTTCCACCTGGTGTAATAGGTCCTGTGGTAGTTCCGGATACTCTCCTCCGTGGCATTCATCTCAGCGCGATACAACTCTTCGAGCGGTGCATAAGGCACGAATTCGCGGTAATCCTCCAGGCCGATGGGGTTTTCAAGCACCAGGCGCATGACTGTCTCAGGATACAGCAGAGTGAAGCGGGTCGCCAGCATGCCCCCCATGGAATGGCCGACTATAACCACTTGTTTTATCTCAAGAGAATCAATGAGCTTCCTGGTGTTGGCAGCCAGCAGGTGGAAGCTGTAATGAATATTCGGCTTAGATGACTTACCGAACCCGATCTGGTCCGGCACAATTACTCGAAAGCCATTCCGGGTAAGAAAACGTATGGTATTCTTCCAGTAACTCCCGAAAAAATTCTTGCCATGAAGAAGCACAACCGTCGTGCCGTTCGGCTCTCTGTCGGGCGGAACATCCATGTACGCCATGCGAAGATCCTGGCCCTCAATGGTGAGTGGGAGAAACTCCACCTTATATGGATACTCGTAGCCTTCCAAACCGATGCCAATCCCGCCGATACCGGCACTGATAAAGGCTTCATCGGCCGCCGCCGCAGAGAAAAAACCTAGCCCAAACAGCAGAAACAAGAAAACCCCAACCTGCCTGCCGATCTTGATCCTAAAGACTTTCATCATCCATCCTTTTCAAACTTGCCTGCTCAGGAGTCGATCTCATGAATTTGACATGGCTTTGATCAGGTGTTTTGGGACGCTTGATTTCTTTCCGCTCTGGTGGTATTTGTCTACATTCCATGTTTGTGGTGGGTGTAGCTCAATTGGTCAGAGCACTGGGTTGTGGCCCCAGAGGCTGCCGGTTCAAGTCCGGTCACTCACCCTCACATAAACACTTACAGGAAGCCGGTTTGCTGAAAATGCAGATCGGCTTTTTCATTCCGTTTTTGCCTCTTGGTCAACGGTTTGGTCAACACTTCGCAAAAAGTTCCCGTACTGGCTCATTGCCTAGTGCGCGTCGTCAACGTCGATAGAATCGTATCTTCGGAACATCTCATCCGTGCTATGCCCGGTGATTTTCATAATCACAGACTGAGGGACCCCGGATTTCCGCATGTAAGTGTTAAAGGTATGCCGGAGGTCGTGGAATACGAAGCCATCCTTCACGAAGCGACCATAAGTTATCTTCGCATCCTTACAGGCTTTGATAAGACCAGTTTTGATCGAGTCAACCGGCTTTCCCTTATAAAGAAAAACGTGCCGGTCGTGCAGCGCACGCGGGACTGCTTTAAAAATCTCAAAGAGTTCGGGCAAGATCGGAATTGTACGCGGCTCCTTGTCCTTGGTGTCCTTAGCTTCGAGCCGGATCATGCGCTTTTCCATGTCAACCTTGTCCCAGGTGAGAGTAAGAATCTCGTTGCGGCGCATCCCTGTGTAAAATCCAGTCGCAAGAATGGCCTTTGTGTGCCGGGGCAGATTGTCCATAAGCGTCTTCAATTCGTTCGGGGATAGTATCCGGTCCCTGGCATTCGAATTCCGCTTGAGCATCTTCTTGACGCGCCTGAAGACCTTGACCGTCTCTCCAGTCACCATGTCGTTATCGAAAGCCTTGTTTATCATCGCCCGCGCCGCCTCGATCTGGCGGTCGATGTAGGCGTCGGAGTACCCTTCGACTTTGCGCTTCGCTTGGTAGTTCTCAAGATCAACGGATTTGATCTGCCCCACAATGGTGCCCCCGAGTTCCTGGTTGAAGCTGGCAAGATTGATTGTGAGAGTCGGAAAATAGCGGAGTGCCTTGACCTTTTCAAGTCCGAGATACCATTTTGAAAGCTCTTTAAAGGTCATCTTCTCTTCCGGCGCCCTTTGAAGAATGCGCGGGGTTTCAACCTTCTGAGCCATTCTCTTCCCTTCGGCGGCCCTGGCTTCTTCAATCGAGAAGGCTTTCGGGTCATTCGCTCCTGCTACAGGTTCGCGCCGTTGCTTCCCTCCGGGCAGGCGATAGCTTACCCAATATCGGACCTTCTGAGCACGTTTCGCTTTGTCGAGGTCCTTTCCGCACGCGCAAACCTTGTTCCTGACAGTCTGCTTCCTGTGACATACCGGGCATTCGGCTAAGATTGCCATGATTAACCCTCCTTTCTCTGGTCGGCTTCCATTTCGCGCTGGAAAATCTCAGTAACAAGGACGTTAATGGAAACGTACTTTTTGCGCCTGATCGTTTCCTTTGCGGCCCTCTCTCTGAGCCATTCCGCCACATGGTCGGGTAGTCTGAAGCTGATTGATTTCATTCTTTCCCCCTATCATTTTGGATAGTGTGCATCTATCATATCCACTTAGTCCATATTGTCAAGAAGAAAATGCAAATTCGCTCAACAAATGTTGACCAAGCGTTGACTGACCGTTTGTAAAGTAGCTTATGGTAAGGGTTTGATGATAGAGCACTGGGTTAGGATTCTAGCGTGCGTGTCCCTAAGCTAAGGACCTTGCTTTCCGTACAGATCCGCCTGATCCCCCGAACTATTCCGGGACACATACGCCGTCATACTCGGAGTTACTACATACGACGTGCCAGGATGCCCTACAATCGACTTTCTCCGGTCAATCCATACCCCAAAACACCTTCCTGTATTCTCGATACGTATTTGCCCAGGACGTACCGGATTCCCACACTTTCTTTCCGATTTTCACCTCGGGGGGGGTGCCGCCTGACCCTTCCGGTTTTCACATTCGCTATTGCGATATCCCTTCAAATTTCTAAGGTGAAATTAGCTCGGTGTGGACATTGGGGAATGTTTATCAAGTCCAATGTTAATTTGTGCCTTGCACCTTGCCCCATCAAAAATTTCTTGCGAAATCGGAAGGTGACTGTAATATGCTTTAAGCACCAAGTTCCTACTTTGCCCCCTTCCCCATGATGGCCCCCCGTCGAGGAAGCGTAAATGAGAATCGTACGTCCTGTAGTAATATCAATGAAGAATAAAGTCGGCCTCCCTGGATTGCTGATGGTATTGGCAGCATTCTTTCTTGCTGCACAGGCCATTGCCATAGAGATCCCCCTGGAGAAGGAAGGAGGCGTGTATAAAGTTCCCGTCAGAATCAACGGAGTAATCACTCTGAGGTTCATATTGGATAGCGGTGCGTCAGAGGTGGTTATCCCCTCGGATGTTGCCCAAACGCTCTTTCGCGCAAACACTATCCAGGAAACCGACTTCTTACCTGGAAAGACGTACAGTTTGGCGGACGGCTCTGAACTCAAAAGCCCCAGGTTTGTTATTCGAGAATTAGAGATTGGAGGAGTCAAGATAAACAACGTTCCGGGTTCAATTGCACCCCGTTCAGGTGACCTTCTTTTGGGGCAAAGCGTACTTGAAAAATTGAACTCATGGACTCTGGACAACAAAAGGCATTTACTGATTATAGGGACTTCTGGCAAGGGTATCAGGAGTGACCAAAATGTGCCCCTGAGAACGCCGAAACTGCAAGTGGCTGTTCCTTTCCGTTCCATTATTGACAAAGCCATGAATTCACCGATACCCGTTTACCTGCCTTCCCGACTGGAAATTAAGGATTGGCAGCATAGACCCCTCCAAGTCTTTGTGGTAGATAATCTCTCCTCTTTCGGACCTAACAGCTATACGATAGAGATTGGAGCAAGTTCGGATTGCATGGTGCTCTCATGTTTAGTTGGCCGGATTGTTGCTGAAGTAGGTTCTCCTCCCGTCGGGGGCCAGGACATTTGGTTGTATCACAAAACCAGAGCGGCCTATTTCCAACCAGAAGAGGGTTCAAAACACTATAGTAAGATAGTATTTTATAAGGACGGAGTAAATTACACTTTTTCGCTTGCGGGTCAGGATAATGAAACCAAGGACGAACTTGTCCGAATGGCCGAATCTGCACTTCAGTTAGGCCCATTACCAAAACAACAATAATGTCAGACAACGATTTCCATTGGCGTAGGGTTTTTCAAACCCGTTCACGTTGATGCTCCCAGATCGAGGAGGCGAAATGAAAAGATTCAAATTCCTGCTTCTTGTGGCTGTAGGAATTTTAAAAAATAATCAATCATTTTTTAGGTTTTGCAGCGGTTAAATTACAAAAACGGACAAACCACCAATACCATCCATTAGTATATTTAGTTGAATAGGCGGTCGTTTCTGTGTATTTTCCATCAGTCATTTTGTGTTCGATATAATAATTTGAGCATACCCAGTTTTGTTTATCTCTCACGGTGCATTTTTGTAATTTAAACATTTCTTTCTCATCATTAAGAGTTGTTGCGATTACCTCCTGTCTTTCTGGAAAAACGGTAAAGACCACTCTATCATGCGCAATCGCATGTTTGTGTTCATCATAACTTATCGGGAACACGGTGATTTCAGAGCTAAAAAAGGAATTTGAAAGACACCAAGGCAATGTAATAATGAATCCAATTACAAGGATGGCACCGATCCACCCCCAAAGTGCATCATCATCCATAACCATTCTCCCCTGATAATTAGTCAAAAATGGCTCAACTCTGCCTCTAATTCATCTTAAGGTATTTTATATCAAAAAAGCCACTGAAACGTTACTATGAACGTCTGGTGGCTTCTAATCTTAGATAGGTTCTATTATATATTTTTGACTATTACAGGCGGGCCGCATACGCTTCAAGCACTTTACTGCCCGTGGCGTCGGCCTTGTACAATACAGCCTCTTCTCCACTTTAAGCGTGCCTCGTTCGCCTGTGCTCGCACGTTTAGATGGCCCAAGCTTTCCCCATGGCGGCTCTTGTTTTTGTTTGTCAGCATCGGTAGGAATCAGTAAAATAGGCCCAATCCTTAAACCTATTAGGAAGCCTTATGGATTCACCCGCCCAATTAACACGAGTTAAGATTGCCCGTATGGAGCAAGCTGCTGTCGGTTGGCCGCAGATAGCACAGATGATCGGGCTTTCGGAAAGAACTGTAAAGAGTCTCAAAGCGTCATTTCTCGAAGCTGGCATTATTTTCCGCCAACGGCTTAAACACCCGCCAGGCTTCACATGGTGTATGTTCCCGTCTGATTATCGGCGCTGGTGCGTGCTCTATTCGCAGCAAGGCGGGTTAGTACCCCGTCCGTACCTCAAGCGCAAGCCCAAGTCCCCTAACCTGACTAAGACCCAAAGGCCCTTTTGAGGTGTAGTCGCAGCTCTATCCTTTCTGCCGCGCCTGCCCGGCTCAGGCCTAAATGAAAGGCATCACTCAATGTACCGTCTGCATTACAAAGCGCTCGCATTCCCGAAGCAGAGCTATCCCTGACACTGATTTCCTGGACGCTTGGCACATGGCTTTACGCCCGGTGATTTCGCAATTCTCGCAGTAGAAACACTTCACCCGGCCTTGTCTGTCCGGGTAGGGGTGTCCCCCTCGACATGACGTGGTGGTTTCAGCCTGTAGCAGCCTGATTATTTCAGCTTTTTGGGTAGCAAGCCGCTGCTTAAGCTCGTCGGTCAGAACACCCGGCGGGGCTTCAAACCGGAGCTTATCACCCGCAACAGTCACTATCGCGCCTGCCCTTCTCAAATCGCTAAGAATTTCAAGTGCGGTCATACCTCAAAAACCTCTTTAGAAAGGGTCTGTTTTTTATCGTTGACATCGTTGATATCGTTGAAAGCCTTATCTGGTGCTGGTTTATCCATCAACGGTCTTTCAACACTCTTTTGAGCGTCAGCGGTATCGTTGGTCGGATCGTTGACTATGGATTGTTGCTCTGTGTTGTTTTCAACGGTTGCAACGGTATCAACGATCTTTTGCAGGCTCTTTCTAATGGTGATATAGCGCCGCCATGATTCCGAACTTGGAAGAGTAATTTCTATGCTTTCCGCCCTCAGAAATGTTGCCGCCCGTCGCAGCCGATGGCCCAAGCTGTTCGGTGCCTTTGGCCATTCCCTGAGCTTCCGCGTGTCCTCTGGAACAAGGTCGCGCAGCGCTGAAAGTAAGTCGGTCGCTGTCCCTTCCCATTGACTTTTATCACCCATGAATTGCCGAATCCAACAGGCCACGATATCGACATCGAGAGCAAGCTTTACGGCATTTGCCCGGTTGCCGGTGTAAGCTTTCATGAATTCGCCAGGTTTCCAGGGAAGGGCCGGTTCAGCCGCAGTAACCCATTTTGCGAAATCGGCCATGCGTGGGAGGCGGTCGAGTTTGGTTGTGCTGATATTTCTGAGAGCGCAGCTTACCGCATCGCACAGCGCGCCCAGGATACAAGGTCTTGCCGCCTCAAAGTCACGCCAGAATTCTTTTTCCTCTTTGCGTTTATCGTCGGGAATCACGGGCAGGGTTATGCAGATTGAGCGGTCCAACAAGTCGTGACGCGAAGCAATGCGGTCAATCCCGTTCAGGATTTGTGGCCTCATTGCCGCAAAAATTATTTCCTCAGAATCCGAATAAAGTTCCCTGGTGGAAAGACCGCCGCCCGTTGAAATCCTGCATAGAGCATCAGACAACCAGTTTTCGACGCCTGAAAGATTATCGAAGGCCAGGAGCCAGGAATTTGTCGCCGCAATCATCAGGTCGCGGTCATCTCGTGGCGTTGTCCTCAGCATGGCCGTTGACGGGTCCACCAATGAGCGCAATGTTCGCGCCTTGCTGCTCTTTGCTGCACCTTGCTCGCCCTCCAGGGTGAGAATAGGATATGGTCCCGAAGGATTGAGCGCCTGAACCAAGAAACCGCAATCAAGGCAGAATGAGCCATCATCGGGGAGATTCAGAAACGGCCTAAGCTGATTGAGACTTCCGCCAGGGACGGGATTAGGCAGCGCCAACATTCCCTTTGCGCGCCGAAATCTGACAGGCGGGTCCGATAAGACGCGCCATCCTGACGGTGTGATTTCAACCGCTTCCCAAGCCTCGTTACACAGGTCCAAATAGACATTGCCGCTATGCTCGCCCACACGGACGAATACCCGATGTTCTTCGCCATCGAAAACCGCTTTTGCTTCGAGCAGCCGGATTGCATCCTGCAAACCTTGTGTACCTGGTGGTTTCCCCTGGTCCCGGTAAAACCGATGGTCCAGCCAATTCTTAAAACCTTTGCTTCGGATCGGCCAAACTTCCCGATGCCCGTTTTGTGCGATAACGGCATAGCGGCCATCTTCGGGACTGTGGAACAACTCAGCATCCGCCGCCAATTGGATAAGCCATTGCGCCTGAGTTTCCTTCGTCTCTTTTCCGGATTCGCCCGGCTTTGCTAATTTCGCATCACCGCTAATCTTTTGCCGGGCATCCGCCCAGGTGCGGCCCTTACAAGAATTGTGATAGCAGAAGTAAAAAAGTGGTCCATCCGCTTTCTGCCCTATGGCCGCTTCGCCGCCGGTGTGTGTTTCATCGAAAAGACAACATTCAAGAACGTGAAGGGTACTATCGCCATGCGGTTTAACCTGCTTGACGTGGACGCTGTATCGTTCCAGGTAGGCCGGTAAGTCAAATTTCCCGCTTCCCGTTCTCGGTGCGCTCTTCGGTTGCGGGTCCGCCGCTCTGCCAAAGGTGGCGCTCTCAGCCAAAGCCTTGAGCCGTTCGAGCGGTACGGGTTCCGGGTGATCGGGAACTGAAATAATCCGCGCTATCCTGTGCGGTCGGTCAGGTATGTCATCGCCCTTCCGCGCCCAGGTCCCGTAAATCTTGCTTATCCGGGCAGGATTGTGAACGGTTTGGTCAATGTCGATATCAACGTCGTTCAGCCGCACGCATCGCTTTTCTTTGCCGTCCACAATTCTTGCATGGTTCGCGTACCATTCAAGAAGCCCGGCAAGCACGTTCTCTATTAGTTTTTCATTCTCCGCATTGTTCTCAAGATCAACGGCATAAACCAAATGTGCGCCATTCCCTGAATCGGCATAGAGCGGTTCCGGCCAACCTTTTGCGCTGAGTTCGTCATTGATTCGTTTACAGAATGCAAGAGCCGCCTGGTGTTCCTCGTCGTTGCTCGATATGCCCGCCGGTCGGATAGGATCGGCGTCGAAAAGCACGCGCCTTATCCCAGTGACTTCCTTATCCTGTGTCCGTGCCGGTGCCGCCTTCAGACGATTGTTTGCCCGGCCAAGAAGCGCCTTGGTTACAGGATTTATCGTGACGTAAATTCCCTCGAATCCTACTGTGTCCAGTTCCGCCACTATTCTTGCTGCCTTATCCGGGTCATTATACCAGCCTGCAACTATGGCCTTTTTTCCTGCCGCCGCGCGTGCGTAGCCTTCCCAATAGTTTGATTGCGGCGTGCATGGGCCAATCCCGCAGATTTCAAAGGTGGTCCCGTCTTGGTGATAGAAGGGGAGAGTACGCCTGATATCAGCCTCACAGGGCAGAACGGTTAAGTTAGAAGCCATCGCCGCCCCCTTTCAAAGCATCACAGAATCTTTCGAGCTTCCGCAAGTCAAAGACTGGCTTACCGCCAAGTTTGCTCGGCCTTATCTCTGGAAATTTATTCTGTGATATCCAGTTTCGGAGTGTCTTAGTGGAAATGGCCAAAAACTTCGCTGCGTCCTGATATGACATAAGACGCGGCGCAACTGTTTCGACTCGGATCAACTTGGGATTAGCCATTGCCGTTACCTCCCAAGCAGTCCATTTCAGGGAAGAGGTCTCTTATCTTCATCTGAAGTTTGCGCGAAAAAGCGCGCGCTTCATCTCGACGAGCGACCAAGTTGCCTGTCAGTATTTTTGAAAACCTTGATTCGGAAATGTGGAGGGGATGGGTACCAGTTTTTAAAGATTCGAGGAAGGCCCTTTGTGTTATGAATTTCTCTAATACAGCGAACTTTAAGGTACGTGGTCCGATAGTTTTCATGAGGCTGCTCCAGGCAGCCCTGGCATAAAAAAAGCCAGAGCGCAGCGAACCAGTCGAAACTGACGTTAATCAGCAACCGATGGTTCATTTGCGCACTAGCCGAATGTGCTTTTATTAACGGCTGACTTCCCGAAAGAAGTTCGTCTGAAGGGCAGAGCGCACCCCCCTCTAACAACTAGAGGGCAATCTTAAACCTCTTTTCGCGGTGTCCGAATCCGCCTTTCCGCGGGACGGGGTCCGAATCCGCATTACGGACGCATAAACTCTACCGTGATGGGAAAAAGTTTTCAATGCAAATCGAAAATGTTTTCAGCAAAAATATGTCCATAGTGAAAGTTTCTTGGTCAACATTGGTCAACAACCCCCAAAAAATATCCCTGCTTGGCTTTACCCGCCCCTGAATGACTAAAGCCGCCTTGAGAGCGGCCTTAGTGGTAATTCAAAGTATCTCTGAATATCCCTGAAACACCCTGTTTTTGCATTGTGGCCCCAGAGGCTGCCGGTTCAAGTCCGGTCACTCACCCTCTGTTCTGTTGAAAAGCCGGTTTGCATGATTGCAGACCGGCTTTTTCATGGGAGAGCCCTGACAATCGCTGTCAATAAAGATATGCAGTTTATACTGACTGCTAGTCCTGTTGACCGCTTGTTCCGAAAAACTTCTCCAAGCTGGAATAGCTGCTGCCGATGACGCTCTTTAAGTTCTCACAGGCTTTTTTGTTCATGTCAACCCATTGCCTCAGGCCCTTCCTGCCCTCTTCCGGGAACAAGGTTGCCCCTTCGATAAGCGTGCCCGTTTGCTCCCACATCATGATCAGACTGTTGATCATCCCATCGCTGGAAGCTTTTTGCAAATCTATCATTTGCTTCACCATTCTGAATTGCTGATTCATAATTCTTCCTCCTTGGCATTTTTGAGCGTGTGCAGATTAGGACCGTTCGTTAACAAAATATTATTCGCGCCTGCATGAGGCGATATGAATGGAAGTGGACGAAAACGATCCGAGAAATGAACCGTCGAC
The DNA here is from genome assembly GCA_049520035.1 of Syntrophobacteraceae bacterium. Lineage (GTDB taxonomy): Bacteria > Desulfobacterota > Syntrophobacteria > Syntrophobacterales > Syntrophobacteraceae > SbD1. The sequence continues at coordinate 19,754 of JBEKQE010000052.1, forward strand.
TTTTAGGTAAGCTAATCCCCCATCTTCATCGAATCAAGCGCTGGTGAAAATAATTCAAGGGTTCAATATGCCGTGGTTACCACGGTCCGCTTGCGGGCTCCGGGAATACAAGCAGGCGGCGTCCGGCAAAATTCAATACCAGTCCAACCAGACTTGACGTCGATTTTGCCATCCATGGAGCGAGTCCAGCCTCCAGTAAAAATTTGGTGAGTTCAACATCCAGGATTCCCAGCGCGCATACCACGAATAAATAAATCGCAATTTCCTTGGGTGCGGTCCATTTCGCCTTGTGCCGGAACAGCAGCAGGATACACAGCACATAATTCAGGGCCGCCGCAAGGAAAAAAGCGGACAAAGCAGAGACGACCGCTGAGTATCCAAAAGAAAAGGCCCCAAGGAAAACAGCGAGGTTGATAACGGCTGCAAAACCCCCTATGAAAAGATACGCTATGAACTGGACCGGAAGCGGCGCTTTATGCAGATTATACCGCATAATGCAGTACATCGCCCTCAAGGCGTCCATGGGGCCGATTTTTTTGCCTTCCTCATATGTTCGCCCGTAGTAGGAAATCCCTGCTTCGTAAATGCGAAGACGCATGTGAGCTATTTTTGCAACTATTTCAGGTTCGAAGCCAAACCGGTCCTCCTGGATGGTGATCTTTTGAAGTATGTCTCTCCGGAAGACTTTGTAGCCGGTTTCCATGTCAGTTAAATTCAAGTCTGTAAACATGTTGGAGACGAGGGTGAGGAAAAGGTTTCCCAGGTAATGCCAGAAATAAAGTACTCGGTGCTCCCCTGTGGATAGGAACCGAGACCCGAATACCACGTCGGCATTTCCGGATATGAGCGGCCTCAAGAGTCTCTTCAGATCCGATGGGTCGTATTCCAGGTCGGCATCCTGAACGCATACGAAATCACCGGCAGCTTTAGCAAACCCGGTTCGTAAAGCCGCCCCTTTCCCCTGGTTTTTCTGATGCCTGAGCACGGTTACCTGTTCGGGATATTTCTCTGCCAGTTCGAGCGCAACCGCATGACTGCCGTCCGTTGAGCAGTCATCCACTATGATTATCTCCAGCGACAGCTCTGTATCCCTTATGGATAAGACTCTCTCCAGGCACTCCCGGAGAGTCTTGCATTCATTAAAACATGGAATAACGACGCTCAGGCTTGTTTGGGAGTTTTTTCCAGGATCTCTTTCCATGATTTCCTTTCTAAGTGTGGAAGCCAGGGATTGCCTGTCCGCCGCAGGCGGCCTTGCTCCGTGATTTTCTGTCCGCCGGGAAAGCACGCAATCCTAGCAGGTACCGTTGCCATTCACAAGAGTGCAGGCCGGAGTGAGGAAAACGGATGACATAAGAAATCAAAATTAGCCATGTTCCAGAAATCGTTCGTTTTCTCGAAACCGGGTTGACATACCGATCCTTTCAGAGATAGTTACATAAAGACGGAATTTCCACCTGACAGAGCCCTCCGGCAGAGAGCGTGTAAATAACCACAGGTGTATTCTTTGGCTAATTGCTCGCAGCTAATTGCTAATACCCTTAATTGGGACACAAAATGCAAATCGAGTCGATTACACACCAGGGGCTTCAAAGAAAGAATAACGAGGACCGGTACCTGGTCAATCTCCTGGATAATGACTGCGCCCTGCTGGTTATTGCAGATGGAATGGGCGGGCACGCGGCGGGCGAAGTCGCCGCGGAACTTGCCCTGGAGAGCTTCGAAGGCTATAGACCCGGTGGCCCGGATATCAGCGCCGAAGTCATCAGCCAAATAGAGGAAGCTCATAAAAGCATCATGGAACGCTCTCGCGCATTGCCTTCCCTTAGAGGAATGGGCACAACACTGACAGCCCTGTTTCTCACTGGCAGGTCGGCCTTCTGGGCCCATGTCGGCGACACCCGGATATATCAATTTCATAAAGGTTCACTCATTCGGATAACGGAGGACCATACGGTCGCGGGCATGCTCCTCAAAAAGGGCGAGATTACCCGGGAACAAGCCCGGTTTCACCCTTACGGCAATGTTTTGACAAGGTGCGTAGGCTGCGAGCGGCATGAGCCCGATTCAGGCGTGTTTGGTCTGACAGTCGGCGACTATGTCCTGCTTTCTTCTGACGGACTTCATGACCTTATCTCCGACGAGCAAATCGCGGCTTTTCTATCTGAAGACATTACCATAGCGGAAAAACTGGACCGGATGCTTTCCGCGTGCCTGCAAGCCGGGGGCAGGGATAACATAACGGCTGTCATAGCCAGGATTTAAACGCGTTTAAAACGACCCGGCTCAGCGCGCCGTGAGAAACGAGTTAGCTACGCCAACATCAACTCCCGGCAGTAAATTTGGGTACTGTACTGCACACTGACGCATGCAGGGTACAGTTGGAGCGGTTTTGAGCCAAAACCGCCGGAATCGCTCCCAGGGAGTCCACAACCAGAACAGGTGTTCCGGGGGTGGCCCATTCGAACAGCCTCATCGCCGGAAAGATCGGCAGGTTGACACAGCCGTGCGAGCAGTGACCGCTCACGATGTCTCCGGCGTGGATCCAGACAGTCCCGTAGATTCTCAACGCCCATGGCATTGGCGCAGGCTCCCCGTAAGCGTTGGGATAGCTCCTGGACCGGTGGTTCAGGTCCTTTTCCTGTACGGTATAAAGCCCCTCTGCGGTCGTGCTGTTAACTTTCCCGACACAGATATACGTATCCCCCACGAGCTTGCCTCTTTCGTACCAGCCTATGTAGGGCACATCTTTGACAATCAGAATGAATCTGGGCAGATCGGCCACATCGGGGATGTATTTATCGAGCGGCGTCCAGCTTTTGAATGCAGTGAAATCGTTTGGCACTTTTATTGGTTTTCCGTCTCGGATGTCCTGCGCTATGTAGTCGAAATCCCGCGCGTTTAACTTGGCAAGTAATCTCCGGCTGGCGCTGGGGCTAAGGTCCATGTCCCTTTGAGATATCGCCTCGAGTTCTTTTTCATTTATCACCCGCTGTGTCCAGGTCACATTTGACTCTCGACTTCCGCTATCCCCGGCAACGTCGTTTGCCGCTCCAGGTCCCGACCGGATGACAGGATAGAAGAACGATAACACAACCATCAGCACATAAAATATCCTGACATTCATCCTTGCTCCTCCTTTGAAAGTACGCTTTCGTACTCTACAATTCCAAACTTTAAAATAATCATTCTCCGATGATAGAGAATACTCCCGGCAAAAAAACGGGCCGGCTACCCGTTGGCCACGGCCCGTCATTCGGATGGAAGCCGGGTTTGCGCAGTGGCTCAGCTTACCGGAGGGCGTCTTCCCCAAAGCAAGGAAACAAGAAAGAAGACAAGGAAAAGGACAAAAAGAAGCTGCGCAATCCAGGAGGAAGTCCCGGCAATCCCGGCAAAGCCAAAGATGCCGGCAATGATGGCTATCACAAGAAACATAAGTGCCCATAAAAGAAACATCGGACATTTTCCTTTCATCTCTTATTGTGTTGTCAGCCGGGCCGGATCCGAAGAAACCATGTCCCAGCAAAACATTAATTAATTCCACTTATTAGACTTAAGGTAAGACTTGCTGATCGATAGTCAATTAAGCGCATGCTACGCATGTTCGACGCCATTCTCCTGAACCTAGTCCGGCATCTCCCAGCCGTAGTATTTTCGGTACAGTATCCGTTCATCGCGGCCGAGCGCAGCGAGGAGGAAGGTTAAATGGTTAAGGAACGAAGCTTTGAGAATCCCCTTGCGCAGGTATCTGTCAGAGGAAGAATAGACCGGGGCCGGAAGGATTGAAATGGCGCCCCTCCCCTGCCCCATTTTCCGGAATTTGCCTACCAGGTCCACATCTTCCATCAGGTAGCTGCGCCCGAAACCGCCCACCCTTTCAAAAACCTCCCTTCTGCAAAAAAGGCCCTGATCGCCGTATGGAAGCTTAAACACAGCAGTTCTCAGATTGGCCCAGGCGGCAATCAGCCCGAGCGCCCGGTTCAACGGTAAAAAGCGCAGCTTGAAGCAGCCAACCGATGCCTGGTAATCCCGGCAGGCCTTACGGATCAGATAGGGGAATTCCAGAGGGGGGACCGTATCATCATGCAAGAAGAAAAGGATTGTTCCCCTGGAAAGAATCGCTCCGGCGTTTTGCTGGATACCGCGTCCCTTCCTGGTACTCACAACCGCGAGCGAGGGCGATATCCGCCGCAGGGCGGCTTTTTCAAACGCGCCCCCCTGCACGACGACTATTTCGTCTCCCGGCCAGAGCGAACTTTGCAGGTACAGCAGCAAAGGCGAGAGTTCTTGCGCTTCGGCTAACGTGGGAATGATTATCGATATGGAACCGGCGAACAGGAAATCACGGCCCACTCGGTCCAAATCCCGCTTGCAGTCGACATCATGTCTTTGGGCCGCCAGGTGAATGCGAAACCCGTTGGCTTCAAGCTCTCGTGCGGTTCTGGAAAAGACTTCGCCGGTTCCCCACGTGCTGAATTGCAAAGGGGCGCCAATCGGACGATCGGTCCCGATAAGATAGAAGCCGCCGTCAGCAGCCGGACCCAGCACAGCGGCTTTTTCTCCAATATTCCGAAACGCCCCCTCTATATCTGTCGCTTCGATGTCAGACAGATCGGTCCCGATGAGAACAGCCTTATTGGCGCCGGTTGCAAATGCGGCCCGAAGCGCGTTCGCCATTCGCGCACCGAGGTGTTCTCCTTCCTGAGGATAGAACTCCCAGGGACCGCGGAATTTGTTCTTCAATTTCTCAACAGGATCCTGCGGGGTGTGGAAGAGAACTACTCGAGCCCCAGGCGCCCTGCGCTTGAAATCGCAAGCTACGCCCAACGTCCTCCGGATAAGCTTCTCATAAACTTCGGCTGCCCTTTCAGGCCCTACCTCCTCGGAAAGCCGTCTTTTCACCTTTCCGGCCTCAGGATATCTCAAAAAGATCAAAAGCGCGTTGTTCCTCAATTCCTCAATCCCTCACTCCCTCAATCCCTCAATCCCTCAATCCCTCAATCCCTTTTTACCACGGATGGACACGGATATACACCGATGGACATGTATTAAACTGTTATTGGGTTTTCACAGAGCCATTCCCGCTGTAAAAAGAGCAGCGAAGAGAGAGCAGCGAGGAACACAGTTGCTCAATTCCTAAATTCCTCAATCACTTTATTCATTTTTCAAACAGCCGGGGGAAGCCAGCGCAACCTACTGATATCATAGATAAATGGGCAGTTTCCCTGTACAGGGAAAATATAGGCGCAAGTTCTGCAAGACGTTGATTTCATTGGCAGTTAGGATTTTATTTTCTGTGAAAACAGCGGAAGTGCAGTGAGCATGAAAAAGTAATTCCTCTTGGTTCTCTTCCGGCTAACGGTAAGAGGAATGAACAGATTATCGCTTCGCGACGAACAGTGTGCAGTCAACCGTGAACAGTGTGCAGAATCCCTCAAGTCCTCAACCCCTAAATTCGTTTCTGCGCTCTCTCCATGACCTGTCCATGACCAGTCTCAGCGGTGAACGCCCATGACTCCACAATTCTTCGAGTTTAATTTTACAACGAGAGATTTAGTCGTGCAAAACGGCAACCAGAAGCGGCAACAATCAGTGAGGAGTGAACGGTGGACAGTGAGCAGAATTCCTCAATTCCTCACTTCATCGGAACCCTTTATTTGACTTTCCTGAAGAGGAGTTCCTTCGATCCTGGAAGGGTGACGTGAATAATCCGGTTATCCATATTTCCAACAATTATTCCACCGTTCCTGGTGTAGAGCCTGAGTTCGTTACCTTTAACATGCCACGAAAAGGGAACCTCGTCGTCACCCACTTTCCAGACTCCGGTCCCTATTTCTTCCAATTCCAAGGTGGTTTCACCGCGGTTAGGGGAATCCTTGATTTCGGCAATATAGGTCCCAACGAGCTGGGTCCTTGGACTGCAACCGGCCGCAGCGGTGAAAAGAAGGACGCAGAATAAAACCGGCAGCAAAAAAACCGGGGATCGCATCTTTTTTTGCATAATGAACCCGTCACGATTCTACAGTTTTAGTTCCGCTACCTGGGCCAATAAACGATTTTAATCTGTTCAAAAGCTCGAGTCTGTCACAATAATAAATCTGGACGGAGAACGCCAGCATCAGCGCATTTTCCAGGACCTTTTTCCAGCCGATCGGCTCGCCCACAGTATCGTAGCACCCGCAGGTGATCGGGGCGCCCCAGTACATGTTGATCAGGACCATTACGTCGAACATTATCAGAAGCAGTCCAATCATTATTGCGCATGAACGCGACTTGAAACCGATGATCAAAAAAAGGCCGGTGACGAGTTCAATCCACGGCAGTATGAGGGCTCCCAAGTTTAGTACCATATAGGGAATCAGCCGGTAATTAGCTATTGCTTCGGCAAATTGAGCAGGATATGGGATTTTGCTCAAACTCGCGTATATAAAGAAATAGCCCAGATAAAGCCTGAGCGCAAAAGAGAGATACTCACTTGTTAACACTCGTTTAACAAAAGACAGGATCATTCCGAAGCCTCTTTTTCGACCGGATAGCCATTGGCCTCCCAGGCCCGCAAACCGCCATCCAGGACCTTAACATTCCTATACCCCCGCAGCTGCAATTTGTCTGCAATTTCCAGGTCATAAGGCCTGCTTATGGTATTTCCGTAAACCACTATCTTTTTGTCTTTATCTTCCTCGGAGAAACTCATCAGATAGACGAAATTGAAAAGGGCCATCGTCATATTGATTGCGCCCTTTATGTGCCGTTGCTGGTAGAAATTGCCGGGCATAGCATCGACAACTAAAGTTTGTCCCTGCCGGTAATCCTCCATTGCTGCAACTGCGCTGATCGAAGGCGCCGGGTCGGGATGCCGGGGGAAAAAAGGGATTCCGTTTGGATTGGAGATGTTGAACGTTATGGCCAGAAGAACACTTATCCCGATGACAAGGGCAAAGTCGTACCATGCCACTCGGGATAACCTGATTACCGCATCGGCCTCTTGCTTTATGATTTCCTGGTCTCTCAAGAGCCAGCCGCGCACCTGCCGCGCGAAATTCCTTGAGAGATCGGGGTGATAGCGCAGGAGGCGGTCAAATTGCTCCTTGGTGAGCACCATGAGGCGGGCTTCGTCAACACTCATTGCACTAGCGGTACGAGACTCGCCCGACAAAAGAGCCACCTCGCCGA